>CAJXXO010000205.1 GCA_913062655.1 uncultured Bacteroidota bacterium
GCAGAAGAAGAGCAGGAAGAAAGCTTGACCTTTCAAGTCTTTACGCAGGAAAAAGAGAACCTACAGCAGCAAGCTTCTGCAGAGCACTCCGCTTCACAAGAGGAGGAAAGCAGTGCGCATACGCCTCAGCCCGAATATGCTAAAATGCGTGAGCGCGTAGATAAATTGCGAAAATTCAACTATCCGCTGCAAAACCGTCCTATTGAAGAGTTGGAGAATGAGCCGGCCTATAAGCGCAGAGGTAAGTCACTGGACGATGTGGCCCATTCTTCCGATAACAATCTTTCCCGCTGGACATTGAACGATCGTGGTGATGAGGATAATGACCGGTGGGAGCTGCGTGATAACAATTCATTCCTACACGACAGTGTGGATTAACGATTAGTCTCTGGTGGTTGAAAACAGGAGGCAGTCCATCGCGGCTGCCTTTTGTTATTCTAGAAGGTGTTGAAGCATCTCCCAGGCTGTTTTCCAGCGTCTGTCCCCTGTTCCTTTAACAACTATTACAGGAACCTCTACCGTGGCCAGATAGTCTTCATAGCGGGCATACAATTCATCTCTACGTGTAGGATCTTCTCTCAGTGGATCCGGCTGCCAAGGTAGATCCGGATAGCATAGAAAATAGACAGCCGGCAAATGAGCCTGCCATAGTTCTTGTTGATTCGCGGTAGTTTGAAATTTATCTTCTGCCCATATCAGTGTGGTTAGTGCATCCGTATCTACGATGTGATAGTCGTAGTAAGGCGGGGCATTGATGATGCGCGTATGTTGCGTATGGCCTATCGTTTGTACATCTTTTAATGTGTACCTGCTTCCGGGTGTGAGGTAGTTTCTGGCGTATTCAGTTATCAGGTACCCATGGAGTTGAGTGGCCAATTGCCTGGCCAAGGTGGTTTTTCCGGTAGATTCTGGGCCGGTAATGGTAATTCTTGTGGGCATGTAGCAAAGATAGAGACATAAAAAAAGGGTCTTCCGGCAAGGAAGACCCTTTGTCCATTCGCAGGACCTATTATTTAGTAACTACCAATTTCTTAGTAATCACTTGATCAGCAGAACGAACTTGTACTGTGTACATGCCCGCTGCAAAGTTTTGCAAGCTGATGTTCTGATTGATGTAATTCACATTGTTGAATGTCTCAGACTTCATTACCTGACCTGAGATGTTAGTGATCACAACGTGGAAGTCAGCATTCTGCTCAGCGTTCAGGTTCACTTGAACCATATTCTGTGCAGGGTTAGGTGTCAATGAGAATTCTACATCGTTTTCTTCAACACCTACTGGGGAAGATGCATCACCGAAGTTAGCCCAGATTTGCATACCGTTACCGTTGCTGTACCAGCGCTGCTGAGGCGGATAGTAGAACAAGGTAGCGTACCAAGGCTGTGTAACAGTACCATCATCGAGGATAGCGATGTCGTATGTATTTCCAGAGCTGTACAATTCAGCAGATACGATGTACCAATCCGGAGACAACACGCGGTCTTGTGGCGTACCATTCAATACTTCAGGAATTGGAATAGTAGCAAAGCCATTAATGGAGTCTTCCGGAGTGATTTCGTAGAAGTCAGATTCTACCAAAATGTTAGCGAAGTCGGAAGTAACATTACCTACGAAGTTCGGGAAGGTATCGCGAACGGTTAAATACACTGTTGCACCGGGACGAGTGATAACACTCAATCCTAAAGTAACAGAAGTGATGGTGTCTTCTTGTGTCAACTCGATTAAGTTAGCAAAACGAATACCATCTTCACCCTGATTGAAAGAGGTAGTACCCAGGCGTGTGGTAGAACGCATGCGAGCTACACCCATAGCTGAATCAGACACATTGAAGTCAGTAGTGTACGAGTTGTTTGAAGGACGGAACGGATCCGGATCACGGTCAGTGCTGTCCGAGCTAACGGTCATAGTAACTTCATACAACCCTTGATTTACTGGTGTGAATAGGTTACCAGAATTATCAAAAGAATAAACATCAAAAGCTGCTGCTGTTTGCGCAGGAGCATCCTGGTTGAAGTTAGTAGGACCTACTACATCGAAGTTAACTTTCGTATTTGGCTGGTCAACCTTACCCAAGTTCTCTACGATAGCCTGGAAAGTAACATCAGACAACTGATTTTGTGGTATGTAACCATAGTCGGCATCACGATCGTCAGCGATCACGCTAGAACGGAACAACAAGCCCTGTGCGTCAGTGTAAGTTGGTAAAATGGCCAGATCATTATCTGGTGTCTCAATAACGCGTACATCATCGATTTGCCAGAAATAATAAGAACCGCCATCATCACGGAAAGAAAACTTAAAGCGGAATTGAGACTGTCCGCCACCTACAGCAGATACATCAAATACCTGATAGCTGTTGGCTGCTGTTGCATTATTTGTCTCAATGTCGCCGTTTACCAAGATGGTATCTACCCAAGTAGTACCGCCATCATTACTCAGCATGATCTCTGTGAAAGAGTTGAACTGACGGAAGAACTGATAGAATTCGATCTGTGCGTTGGGGTGATTAGACAAATCGATCACAGGTGAGATCAATTCACCATAGTGCGGTGCAGGTACCGCGCCACCACCAAAGTTACCTACGATACCGGCATTGTCCAGGTAGTCAGAGT
Source organism: uncultured Bacteroidota bacterium (assembly GCA_913062655.1). Classification (GTDB taxonomy): domain Bacteria; phylum Bacteroidota; class Bacteroidia; order Chitinophagales; family S012-47; genus CAJXXO01. The sequence goes on from CAJXXO010000205.1 coordinate 2,614, forward strand.
CGAAAATCACAAAACCATTTTGCCATGTCAGTGACTCGATTCTGCGGTTGTTACCATAAGCACCACGTGTACCTGTAGCCGTGTCTGGCGTAGTGTTTGGACCACGATACTCCCAGATAGGAGTAGGGTTGGTAGTACCATTGATACCACCCTGGTTAGTCCAATTGCTGATACCACTGCTAAAGTCATCTTCCCAGATCACATTAACATTGGCAGACCGTTGGTTGGTCATTTGACGAGTTTGCGTAGACTCGTTTGCATCCATTTCAGTCAAGCGGTAGCCTTTGAACTCCTCTACCTGCTTGTTTTGTAAGTGGCTTTGAGCAAAGGCTGAACCTCCGATCACAGCCGCTGATAGCAGCAGTAATACTTTTCTCATACTCTTGCGTTTTTGTTTTTTGTGAATGTTCTCCAAATTTAAGAAAAAGTTAAAACACCAAAGAGCCCAATTTGCCGGCAATAGCAGGTAAAGTGGGCCGTTTCACTTAATTCTACCCCTAAAACTACTCGTTGTCACAGATAATCATGTAACAGAAGTGTCATTTCTCAAGCCCTCGTTATAGCATTTCCGGCATCGGGGCTCGTAGGATTCCTTCTCCCCCACCATGATGGTATCTTGCGTGGCTGTCAATCGAAATGAATGGGTGGCAATGTTGCCGCACTGTACGCAAATGGCGTGCAGCTTGGTAATGTAATCGGCTCTGGCAAGTAGGGCGGGAATGGGGCCGAAGGGCTTTCCACTGAAGTCCATATCCAGGCCTGCCACAATAACTCGCGTGCCCCGCAGTGCCAATTGTTCACATATAGCCGGTAGCTCCACATCAAAAAACTGTGCCTCGTCAATTCCTACTACTTCTACACCACTGGCTAGCAGTGGAATGTGGGCAGAACTGCTGATTGGTGTCGAGGTAATCTTGCGTGCATCGTGCGATACAATATCCTCAGGGTCGTATCGGTTATCAATAATAGGTTTGAAAATCTCCACCGATCGATTGGCGATCTGCGCACGTTTCAATCGTCTTATCAGTTCTTCTGTTTTACCGGAAAACATAGAGCCGCATATCACCTCTATCCAGCCTATTTTTTCTCCTCTTACGTGCGGCTCGATGAACATTATTCTCTGTGAATCAATAAATTTGCAAATGCAATAAAATCAAGGACTGCAGCTATGAACGACTACCAGCGGAGTATGACAAAAATAGAAGTATTGCTCGATAAAATAAATCTGCTTCACACCACCCTCTCTGCGACTGATCAACCCGATCAGTACGACTTGCAGTTGATGCGTAGGTATGCACAGCAACTTGCTGAGGTAATTGATGATGAGTTGCCTACCGAATCAAAGCCAGCCGCCTCTTTGCACGATAATACCTCAGCACCTTCCAACGAGCCTTCTGGCCCCTTGTTTTCCTTTGACACCGAAGAGCCGGAAAGCTCCGATATACCTGTTGCAGATCAAGAGCACTCTGATGAAGTTGAGGATCAGGCGGCTGATCCACCTGCTTTTTCTTTTGTACAGGATGAGCAAGAGCAGGAATCACCCGCAGCGCATTCGGAACCACCATCTTTTGTCGAGGAAGAAGACCGGCAGCAAGAAGCAGATGCAGAACAGGAAGACAATGATAAGAATGCTGCCAATAGGGAGGAGGAGGCTTCTTTGAACGACATTTTTAGAGGCGAACAAAAAGACCTGGCGGATAAGCTGAAGGACCAACCCATTAAGAGCTTGCAGCAAGAAATCGACCTGAATCAGAAGTTTTGGTTCATCCAGGAGCTATTCGATGGAGACAACCAACGCTTTATGGACCTGTTGCAGCAGTTGGACCGCCTACGTTCCTATGCTGATGCAGAGCAGCATATTAAGGAAGAGGTGCTCTCTCATTTCGATTGGTCTGCTAAGGAAAAGGCCGCTTCCCGATTTATGCAACTGGTGCAAAGACGCTATGTCTGATCTTTTAACAGGCGATTGATCAACTGTACGGTAAGGACTGTACCACCTCGATGTTGTTGGACATACTGTGAAGCCGCTTGCCCGGCTCGTTGCCTGGCCGATTCCTCCAATACCGTAGTCGCCACCCAATTATCGAATAGGTCGGCATTGGTTATTGCTTGTGCAGCTTGTTGTTGTATCAATCCTTTGGCCTCCGGGAAATGATCGTGTTTAGGTCCAAAAGCTAAAGGAAGGCCATACACGGCTGCTTCTAAAATATTGTGAATACCATCTTGAAAGCCGCCCCCGATATATGCCGCATCGGCATAGCGATACAGCCGGGCCAGGATGCCCATTGTATCGATCAGCACTGGTCCATTTGAATGCGGGTTGTTAGGCAATGTGCTGTACCGTTGGGTGGTGGCAGGCAATTGCTTCAGCAACCTATGCAAGCTGCCGGCTTTTACATCATGCGGCACGAGTAGCCAACAAACTTCCGAATACTTTGCCAGGGCACGCCTAAGCACCGGTAGGTCGCTTTCCCAAATACTTCCGCATAGGATGGTGGTGCGGTCTTGGGTTCGTTCCTTGATCATTCGATTTTCATAGGGTTCGTTCGCTACCTCAATCACCCGGTCGAAGCGGGTGTCAGAGGCATAGGAGAATTGGGTATA
>CAJXXO010000206.1 GCA_913062655.1 uncultured Bacteroidota bacterium
TGCTACCCATCAGTTAGATGAAGTGGTAAAGGACCTTAACGTACTGTTAACAGCCAGAACGGTAGAGCCCCTCGTTAAAACAAAAGTTGATTTGGCAAATATCCTGCACAGAATCGCTGTGCAGTTGGAATCCATGATCCAAGATAGTGATGCGGCTTTGCACATACATGTGGAGGATGCTCCGCTGGTATTTACCATACCGAGCTATCTGGAAACCATCCTTTACAATTTGATCTCTAATGCAATTAAGTACCGCCACCCTGATCGATCGCCCAAGATTTCAGTGAATAGCTATGAAAACCACCAAGACATTGTCATAAAAGTGTCAGATAATGGCATGGGAGTCGATTTAGCAAAACATGGAGAACAGATATTTGACTTGTATAAAAAAGCACACCATCACACCACAGGAAAAGGGGTAGGTCTGCATTTGGTACGCACTATGGTACAAGCTTTGGACGGAGAGATCAAAGTGCAGTCCGCTGTAGGTGAAGGAAGCACGTTCACTTTAGTGCTGCCGCAACCCGAACTGCCAGATAATACCTGAAATTACCTTTCCGGTATATCAACCTATCTTGTACCTTCGTGTTGTTTAGACAAATTCTAAATAGGGGTGAAGAGGGTAGTCATAGCAGATGCACAATATTTGACAAGGGTAGGGCTTACGCATTTAGTAAGTGAATTATCTGATTTCGAAGTGGTAGCCACTACCATGGACTGGAACAAAACGGTGAAAGCCTGCCGCGAAAAGCAAGCCGATGTGTTGCTACTTGACCACCTACAATTACATCAATTCTCCTGGTCCAGTCTTCAGGAGCTGCTTCAGCAACAACCTATTCATACGGTAGTTATATCGCAGGAAGATAGCCCAGCTGTGGTCCACACGGCATTGGGTTCAGGCATCCAAAGCTTTCTGACCAAAGGATGCAGTGCGGCTGAGATTCGTAATGCAATCCATGCCATAATGGCCGGGGAAAAGTTTTTCTGCAACAAGGTGCTGGATGTCATTTTCAGTAAGCATTATACGCCAGAGCTAGACAACTGTGCACCTACTAGCTTGAGTGATCGTGAGATGGAGATCGTGACACTGCTGGTAGATGGTAAGAACAGCAAAGCCATAGCTGAAGAGTTGTGTCTTAGCCTGCATACGGTATATACCCACCGCAAGAATATCATGCGCAAGCTCAAAGTTCGCTCAGTACAAGAGCTGGTCAGCCATGCCCTGCAATCGGGCTTGGTGGCTAAATAATACCTAAAATTAGGTATAGCAACCTCACATTTTCCCTTCAATTAGGTATTGTAGTCGCATTGCCGGGAGCCTAGATTTGCTATTGTTATTTAAAACCATTCTAAACAAAACAGTCAGTGGTCATCCGGTGACGGATTATTTGGCATTCGCTGGCTGTCAAGATATGCGTTGATTTGTTGTTCCGTTAAGTGGGGCTGGTTGTAATGACCAGCCCTTCTTTTTTGGCGCATTGCCTCATACAAAGTAACGGCACACGCCACAGAAACATTGAGACTGGGTGTCATGCCCAGCATGGGGATGTGTACATTACCGGTGGCGTACGCCATCATGCTGTCGGAGATGCCAAAACGCTCGTTGCCAAATACGAGCGCTATCGATCCGGTCAAGTCCGTTTCATGCAATTCAGTGGCGGAAGTGTGCATATGGGTAGCCAGTATCTCGGAGTGTTTTTCCGTTACCTCGGCCATGCAACTTTCCACGTCAGGGTATAGTTCGTAGTCTATCCATTTCAAGGCTTTGCCACTGGTTCGCTTTCCCTCTTTCCATTCCAGGCTCTTCATTTCGTGTATGACGTAGACCTTGCCTACACCCACAGCTTCACATGAGCGTATGACGGCAAAAATGTTGTGTTGGTCTCTTACATTTTCCAACACGACCGACAAGTTGAGTTGCCGGTTGGCCAGCATGCGCCTGATTTTAGCCTCTCTTTCGGGTGTCATAGAGCAAATATCGCTAAATCACGAAGGGTCGAATTATAAAAAGTGGAGGATGGGTGTAACTTTAAGCCACCTCGAGACGTCTCACACTCGAATAAAAAATCGAAAACCAAAAAATTCTCCTTTCATGAAACATCTACTTTTTCTTTTCCTAACCTGCACGGTAGCTATTGCAGGAATGGCCCAGGCAGACGACAAAAAGGTATATACCACCAATAACGGGGAATGGATATTTTCCTTTGCAGATATTACCACCGCTAGTGGTGCTAATCCGGCTAGTGTGGTACGATTTACACCATTCTTTAACACCCAGTTTGCCTTACACTATGACCCAGTGCCTTATGTAGGTTTGTTTACCGGGCTGGGTATTCGTAATGTGGGCTTTATTTATGATCAGCGTATGCCAAACGGAACCACGGTTCGTAAGAAACACCGTACCTATAATCTCGGCATACCTGTAGCCTTGAAAGTTGGTAAAATGGATAAGAGCTACGTGTATGGTGGGTATGAGTTTGAACTCCCGTTCAATTACAAGGAAAAGACTTTTGTAGATGATTCGAAGGAGAAGTTCAATGAGTGGTTTTCCAACCGAGTGCCTGATTTCTACCACACCTTATTCGTGGGCATTCAATTCCCAAAGGGAGCCAATCTGAAGTTTAAGTATTACCTCACTGAGTTTTTCAACCGCGACTTTACGGAAGAGGTTACGGTAGATGGTATAACCACTACGGTTCGCCCCTATGAAAACCTGCAAGTGAATACCTTCTACATTTCTCTGACATTCAATGTGTTTGGCAAAGGAGAAACCGGCATGATGGGAACACCAGGGAATAATGATGTAACCAGCTATTTGTATTAAGAAGAAGGCAACTTACCCATCCAAGGCGATCTTTCCGGTCGCCTTTTTTATTTCACCCATCTGTTTTGCCGCGCCAACTGCACCGCTTCGAGTTTGGAGTGCACCCCCAGCTTTTTGTAAAGGCTTTCTATGTGTCTGCGTACGGTGGAGGAGGATATGAATAGTTCTGCACTAATGGCGGTCGAAGTTTTCCCCTGTGCCAGGTGGTTGAGTATCTCTAGTTCACGTGCCGTCAATTGAAAGTCACCTGGTTGTTTGAGCTGGCTGGTGTCATTCTGCTGGCGGATGTGGTTGAGTGTTTTGTGGGCTACCAAAGGTGACATAGCCAGCCGGCCTTCTACGGCATCTTTGATGGCTTGCCGCATTTTCATGGGCTTCTCATCCTTGAGCAGGTAACCATCGGCACCGGCTGCCAGCGCCTCCACGATTTTTTCGTCCTGGTCGAGCACCGACAGCATCACTATTTTGATAGCTGGATAGTGGTCTTTTACCAGTCGGGTAGCGGTAATCCCATCTGTTTTTCGCATCTCAATATCCATTAAAATCAGCGCTGGTTGCGGTTCGGCCAGTTCCAGGTGAGCGAGCACCGCATCTCCATCATCGGCAGCAAATACAACTTGGATATCCTCGAAGAGGTCAAAGATCTGTGTCAGGTTTTCCCGGATCGGTCGACTATCATCTACAATGGCTATAGGTATCATGATTTGAACAATATGCTGCGAGTATACGGTAACGGCCACCAGCAACCTATAGGGCAATTGCCCTAATGCTTACCTCCTTGCCATACCGGTTCCCCTCCCAAAATAGGGCATTTGCCCTATACCACCCACTATCGCCCTATGGTACCTTGCGCAGCACAAAACCAGATGATTATGAACCTCAACATTATTCGGGCCATGGTATTGTTAATGCTTTTTTGGGCGGTGAAGAGCCAGGGGCAGCAAGTGAATTATAATGTACTGTCCAATGACCCAGAAAAACATAACAACTTCTCTATTGGGGCCTCCCTCTTCCCCAATATCGATGCCTGGACGGGTGTAGACCTGTTAACTGCTTTTGGGGTGAATGTGGAAGGCACTTACCGTTTCGGACCCGGATCCATCCGCTATACCCATGAATTCCGCGGAGGGGATGATGCCTTTACCCATCAAACGATAACCGGAACCTTCGCCCTGATGAACCGGGTGATCAATAACGTGACTCGTGTAGACCTGGACTACTCATTTAACACCAATAGCTATTCCACTACCTATATAGAAGTGCCCTCGCAATCGCTGGAGACTTTTGAAATACGGGGAGGCCTTGACCGGATGAATCCTATCCTTGAGTACGGAGAGAAAGACGAAGATGGGGATATCATATTCGAACATGATCTGCCGGTGCAGATCACCTCTTTTCATGGCGGTATCCAGTATACCCTGACGGATAACATCCACATCACAACGGATGGCTACGGCAAGAAGAAAAACAAGCAGCAGATACTATGGTATGCTGATGTACTATATGCCTTTCGGATGAATATTGCCGATCCAGATATGGCAACCTTCGAGGCGGTGCGCTCAGACAATCTGTCAGAGATCAACTATTCCCGGATCGGGTTTCGAACAGGTATTAAGTGGTGGAGCCTGACCAATATCGGTTGGGGTGTTGGGGTAGAGTACGGCTGGCGGCCTACGGTTCGTCCGGCTGAGAACAGTACCTGGAGCCGCTTCCACCTTGGCATTCGTTTGACGGCACCCATCGTATCCTTCCGCTTACCCTATTTAGGATAACACCTATTGCCAATCATGGCTTGGTAGGTTGATAAATGAAATCACTAGCTGGCCATGATTAACCCTTTTCAGAAGTTAAACTACTAACGAATACACTTTACCTAATCAATAAATCTACAGGACTATGAAAAATGTAATTGTATTAACGGTCATAGCATTTTGTATGACATGTGATGTGTTTGCTCAAGAGTTATCAGTAAAGGATTCAAATACTGAACTGAGCAAGGATGCCGAAAAATCCGCTAAGAAAGGCGAGTTGAACTACATGGGCGCCTATTGGAATAGTGACCAAACGGAGATGTACAGTTTCTATTTGTACACACCCAAAAAAGGCCCTTTGATGATGGATGTAGCCATTTTCGATAATGCAGGAAACTTCAAGGAGCTTCGTTCAGATGAGTTTACTGCAGAAAACCTGTTCAACCGATCGAACCATCAGACCAAGTTGCAGATGATCACATATATGATCAATGCGTTGTTCAAAAACGGCAAAACGGCAGAGTCGTTAGAATGGGTGGAACTGCTTCGTGAAGGGATGGAGGCGTACGACCGTTTGCACTACGATCGGTTCCTGTTCTTCTATTACAATTCATTGGTAATCAATTATTCCAAGATCGATA
>CAJXXO010000207.1 GCA_913062655.1 uncultured Bacteroidota bacterium
CAGAGACATGCAAGCATTTTTCAATGTAAAATACCCTGTAAGTAGGTACCACACTGAAATAGGAAGTATCTCCGATAAAAAAATGGAGAAAATCGGATCTTTCCTAATGCAGGCTGCATCTGACTTACAGGCTCTTAAGATAAAGTCATGACACTTTTCTGTCATTGGTAGCGGATTGCAGGCTATCTAATATTGCTGCTTACCAATTGCAATTAATTATGAAAGCCGATGACATCCGCATCCTACTCGAAGAATTGCGGCAACTCAAAAACCAGGAGCTCAGCCGATTGGTGCTGGACGACAATGACCTGGTGCAAATTCTGAAAGTGTCTAAGCGCACGTTAGCCACCTACCGGACAGAAGGGCTGATCAACTATGCCAAGGTGAGTGGTCGCATCTATTACACCTGGCAAGATGTGCAGGATTTTATTGATAACCACCGCATAGAAAACAACCGCCATGAAAGAGCGTAAATGCCTTTATTGCGGTAATTCTTTCCCCCTGAAGCACCGTAATCGACAGTACTGTAGCCATGAGTGCTACATGGAAAACAAGAAAGAACGTACTCGTGAGCGGTACGCGCACATGAAATTGTACGAACCCATCAAGAAGAATGATGAGATTCTGGCTAAGGTCTATTCGGAGGGACTTGATGTAGTCTCGATTGAGAGACTTGAATCGCTTGGCTTTACCCGCATTTATATTTCAAGGCAATCCATGAAGGGAAATAAACACGTAAATATCACCGGAAGGTTTGGCTACATGTCTTATTCCCCAACGGAAGTACTCATTCTCAAAATTGAACAATGATTGACGTTGATTTTGTACAAGACCTCGACACTAAAAGGGTAGTCATTGAGCGTAAACAGCAGCTTATTACAATGCTGGTAGTTCTGCTGATCCTTTTCTTACTCTATACATTCCTGAAGTACCAGCAAGAGTCTGCTGACACCAAAGCAACGCCAAAGACAGAAGATCGCAAGGATTAGGCCTACTATTCCTCAGAAAAGCGATCCCCAACCTTATCCAATTGCGGTAAGATCGTGCGATAATCCAGCTTTGCGTATTGTAGCGTCATTTTCACATCCGCATGGCCCATCATCTTCGCGATATGCTCGATAGGGATGCCATTTAAGGCCGCTACGGTGGTCGCAAAGGTGCGCCTGGCTACGTGGAAGGTCAGATTCTTTTGAATGCCGCACACGTCTGCTATTTCCTTCAGGTAGGCATTCGTCTTTTGGTTAGAGACCGTTGGCATCACAACACCTTTTTTACAAACTACCGGATGATCCTCGTATTTGTCCAAGATCGCCTTAGCCGTTTTCATCAAAGGTATCGTGGATAGCTCGTCTGTCTTCTCACGGCCTTTATAAATCACCCAGATGCCCTCTTCCACTTCCTCCACACGGTTTCGCTGGAGATGCTTTATGTCTGTGTACGCTAAACCTGTAAAGCAGGCAAATACAAAAGCATCCTTCACTTGATCCAATCTAGGTATAGTAAACTCTTTGTTGATGATCGCCTTTAGCTCTTTTTCATTGAGATGCTCCTTCACCACTTTTTTCAACGTGAGCTTAACCCCCTCAAATGGATCCTTGGTGATCAAGTCATCTCGCAGCGCCAGCTTGATGACCTTCTTGACCATCTTCATGTAGTGGGTAGTGGTGTTGTGTGCTATACCCACCTCAACCTTCAGATAGTGCTGAAAGCCTTCAATGAATTTGCGGTCCACCAACCGAAGTGCGATTTCTGTTTTGCCTTTCTCTTGTTTGATGAATTCTTGTAAGTGATTCACGACTGTATTGTGCCGCTTCCAGGTGGCATAGGTGAAGTCCTTGCCTATGAGTTCCTTTACCTTATCGTTGTGGTTTTGATAGTAGGCTAAAAGACCATTGGGGCCTTTCGATTGAGGGAACAGCTTTTCCATCAGTTCATCCAGATCATACGGCATGCTATGGTCCTGACATTCACGCTTGTACTGTCTGATCTTGTAGGTGAGGTGCAAGATGTCCTCCTCTAGCTGATAGATCTTTTCACTGCTTCCTCTGGGTCGATTCATTTTCTTGTCCCATTCAGCAGGATCAAGATGACAGCCCATAGAGATTTCCTTGCGTTGACCTTTGTGGGTCAATCGACAAAACACATAGTGTTTTATGCTATTGCCACTTTTAGCAGCACGTAAAAAGAAACGAATAGAGAGTTGGCTCTTGTGTGACATAGGAACGATTTTGAAGGTACGTTCAGCTAGTCAAGAGCAACATGAAGAATCCTGCAGATCACTGAAAAGCGCCTCAGCGGACGGTGAGAATTAACCGCTTTGGAAAAAGTTCTCACCGATTTTCACCCAAAAAAGGGAGAGTTCGGTGAGAATTTTGCTTATTTTTACTGCGTATTTCGTTGATTTGCAACGATTTGCAGCGCTTTTTAGTGGAGCTGCCGGGATTCGAACCCGGGTCCAGTCAAGTTGTCGATACACCGTCTACATGTGTAGCCACCTGTTGCTTGTCGGGTCAGCGGCTGGCCAGGTGAGCCCGCCTACCGCGACCGTAGTTGACGGTCTTCCTCGCTGATAGCGGTCAACGCGCTACCAGACAGTCCGATGAGATCGAAGTTCACACCAGACGTGCATCAGACAACACCCCTGGGGAACTATGGCTACCTAGACCTTGTCTTAGGCGGCCATGGCGTAGTTAGTCTCGCCATGTAAAAAAGAAAAGTCATGTACTGAGATTAACGAGCCAATACACCATGCTCGACATGCGAGTATATCCACAAAGCTTCCTGTCAATTCCAGTCAGCCCCATTATATCAAAGAGCTCAATTAAAAAACTTACCTTTAAACTTTAGTTCCCGCCTTTGCTTCTTTTCCCCCATTTTTTATGCAATCAATGACTGTATGGATACCGCTATCCTGCAATGTTTGCCAGACCCTTATCTGTTGATGACCAGGGCGGGCCAGTTTGTACAGGCCAATCCTGCTGTGGTAGACCTGACCTATCGTTCGGCAGCGGAGTGGCAAAAGTCGGCCCGCTCTTCGGTGCTGCGCTTCGACCGACCGGTTGATAATGAGAGGCTGCTGCAATATATGAAAGCCCCGGTGAACCTACCGTGGCAGGCTCCTGCCTGGTGTTTACGTAAAGACAATACCTGGCTTCCCATACATCTGTGGGTGACCCACGGTAAAGGAACCCTTAGCGGTTACCTTCTATTGCGGTTGACGCAAAGAAAGCAGAAGATGCAAGGGGTAGCCATCGAAAATACGATGGATGGAGTGGCATTGCTCGATAAGGAGGGCAAGTATTACTACCTCAATGATGCCCACGTGAAGCTATTCGGCTACGATAAGGAGGAAGAGTTATTAGGTAAAACCTGGCAAGCCATATATCAACCCCACGAAATTGAACGTATTGAAGAAGATGTATTTCGGCAACTGGAAGAGAGGGGGACCTTCCGGGGAGAAACCGTGGGCTGCACAAAAGATGGCGCACCGGTATACCAGGAAATAACACTTACGGCCCTCGAGGATGGTGGGTTGGTTTGCGTATGCAGAGATATATCTGAACGAAAACAATTCCAGGCAGAACTCCAGAAACTGGCACTTGTAGCGCGTCATACTGATGCACTGGTGGTGATCACCGACTGTGAGGGCTGCGTAGAATGGGTCAATGAAAGCTTTACGGCCAATACAGGCTATACCTTGAATGATATGAAGGGGAAGAAGCCGGGCCATGTTTTGCAGGGACCGGATACTGATCCCAATACGGTAAAGGCCATCAGGAAAGCATTGGATGGGCAACAATCCTATGAGGGAGAAATTCTCAATTACACCAAAACAGGCGACCCTTACTGGATATTCATGTCGATCAATCCCTTGTTCCACGCAGGTGAACTCCGCCAATACATTGCGGTACAGACTATCATAACGGAGATAAGAGAGGCAAAAGTGCGCATGGAGCAAGCTCTTCAGAAAGAGCGCGAGCTAAATGAGTCTAAGTCGAAGTTTATCAGCCTTACCAGTCATGAATTTCGTACCCCAATGACAGGGATTCAACTCAGTGCTGACCTAATAGCCCGTTACGTGGAGAAGGTGGATGTCCCTTCACTGCGGACGGTAATGAAACAGCAAGTAACCCGCATATCGGATGAGGTGGATCATATGAAAGAGGTATTAGATAATATACTAAACCTGGGGCGTATAGAGGCGGGTAAAATAGAAGTGGAGCTAAAGCCGGTGGTGCTCCATACGTTAGTACAACAACTGTTAGATGAATACCTTGCCGTAAATTTCCCGGGGCGCACCCTCGACTTCAATTGGGAGGGGCCACCCCGGCAGATAGCCCTTGATGAAAGACTGATGGGGCATATAGTGCGCAACCTGGTGGCTAACGCCTTGAAGTATAGTGCGGATGACGTAGTACCCGTAGTGCAGATAGCCTATGCATCTTCAGCGGTCCAACTAATTGTTGCCGATAAAGGCATTGGAATCCCTGAAAAGGATATCCCGCATCTGTTTACCTCCTTCTTTCGGGCAGAAAACGTGGGCACCCGAAAGGGTACCGGTTTGGGCTTAGTGTTAGTAAAACATTTTACCGCTTGTCTTGGCGGTACGATCAATGTTGCATCAGAAGTGGGACAAGGCACCACTTTTACCTTACGTTTTCCATATGCCAGATAAGCCTACCATAATCATAATTGATGATGAAAACGCCATCCGGCAGCCGTTGGCTGATATCTTGCTGTTAGAAGGTTATCCCGTTTTGCAGGCCAGTAATGGTGCAGAGGGTATCAAACAGGCTAAATCGGTAGATCATGCAATTGTACTGTGCGATTACAAGATGAGTCCTATGAATGGATTTGCAGTGGCGGAATGCTTGCAATTCGATGAGGACACGAAAAAGTATCCCTTTGTACTCATAACTGCCATGCCTGAGCCAAGAATATGGGAAGATGCCAAAGCCTTGGGCATAGTGCATGTGCTAGCCAAACCCTTTCGGCTGAATGAGGTGCTGGCGCTTGTAGAAAGTTTACAGTAAATGCATAAAGTGCTAGAACCTAACGGAAAAGTTCTGATTTTTGCGGTATGAAAATTGGAATCATCCGCGAAGGAAAAACGCCCCCTGACAGCCGGGTG
>CAJXXO010000208.1 GCA_913062655.1 uncultured Bacteroidota bacterium
CAATTCTTCCTTGGTTAACCGACTGAGAAACAACTTGCCCATCAATAGCTGTTAATTGAATCGAAAATGATGGAATATTTGGAGGTAGAATTACATTTATCCATTGATTTGTTGGATTAGGAAATATTGAAATATAGTATTCTTCATCTGAATTAACACCAGTAGCCAGATTGCACAAGGCTGCAATACTATCTTCTGGTAGATCACAATTGAATATCATTACATCGTCAATACTGCCATTAAATGAGCTTTGCCGGGCATTCTGGTAATAGTGACTGCCCACCTTTACGTGCGCTATATTCTTATCAAAGAAGCTACCTTGATTGTGGACGGAAGTGGCTACTTCTGTACCATCCAAGTAAAGGGTCATGTCATTGGTATTGGTAACGGTGGCAGCGTAACAATGCCATTCTCCGTCCAAAGGAGCGGTAACGTCCAGTCTTGAGGATTGGCTATTCACTTCATCTCTCACTACTAAGCTTGTTTTACCATTTCCTGCATCAGCAAATAAGTTGATGACTGAAGATCCGGCACCAACACTATTTCCTCTTTGTGAAAAGATGCAATTTTCACCCGTGCCGCTTCCTGGTCCATTGATTTTGGCTTTAGCAATAACTGTGAAAGTCCGAGAAGTAATTACGGGTTGATTGCCATTAAGCGTAATCTCATCATCGACACCATCAAAAAGTAAGGCTTGATTGGGTGCTCCTGCATAATTTGGTGCTCCTATTGCACCGGAAACGATACCATTGAGGTTATTCCCCGAAGTATCCATAGCATTATTGTCCAACGGGTACGAAGCTTGTAAGCCACAAATGAAGGGCTCATCTTCATCGTGGAGCGCTTTAATCTCCATATCGGAAAGTGTACAATCAAAAATACGTAGCCAATCTATATCACCCTCAAATGCAGAGCGCAGCGAATTTTGATAGTAATGGGAGCCAATGGTAACATGATCAATATTGACATTGTAACTGCCAGGTTGGTTGTGGCTGATTTTTCCCGCGAGATTACCATCAAAATACAGATTCATGAAAGTACCATCCGCGCTAATAGCGTAGGAATGCCATGCACCATCAGTTGGGGATGGAATCTTGATTCGTGTAGCACCACTATTGTTGTTATCGCGTAAGGTAAAGGTGATATCACCATTGGCCTCGGAAAAGAGATTTACTATGCTACCTCCACTGCCTGTGCCAGTGGCTCGTTGCGAAAAGATTATTTGATGGCCATCAGGTCCCGCTCCGTTACCGAGCATCTTTGCCCAAACAAAAACAGTGAAGTTTTTGCTATTGATGACTGGAAGATTTCCATTCAAGATAATTTCATCACTTCCATCAAAATAGAACGCACCATTACTCTCTCCATTAAATCCAGTGGTCGAAGTAGCTCCAAATACAATTCCATCATATCCACTTCCAGTAGCATCAGTGGCATCACCATCAAGATAGTATTCAGCAATTAAACATTGTGCAGATACTGAAATAGCTGCAATGAGGGCAAGAATGAGGGTGAGAATGAGGGTGAGAAGGACTCGCATAGTCTCTATGGTTTTTCTGAAATGAAAACATCTCTAAAATAGAGAATTAGTATTACTTACGGGTTGCATCTGTTGCATTGGCTGTTCCTTTTCGTTCAATTTGTACAACTGTCTTCTTGTAATGTGTAGCTGTGGATAATATCCTCCTGCAATAGCGCGTATTTCAGCTAATTTTGGAGTACCAAAAATCGGGCCCCACGCCTGTCAGCCCGATCGAACCCCGAAGGAGGACGCACATGGCAGAACAGCAATTTACCTACGATGAAAGTACGATTCGTTCCCTCGACTGGCGCGAGCACATCCGCCTGCGCCCCGGAATGTACATCGGCAAACTTGGAGACGGCTCTAGCCCGGAGGATGGCATCTACATCCTGCTCAAGGAGGTGATCGACAATGCGATCGATGAGCATATGATGGGCTACGGAAAAACGATCGATATCAATATCGATGATGATGGACGGGTAACCGTACGTGACTATGGGCGCGGTATCCCCCTGGGAAAAGTGGTGGAGTGTGTTTCCAAGATCAATACCGGTGGTAAATACGATACGCGTGCCTTCCAAAAGTCAGTGGGGCTGAATGGAGTCGGTACCAAGGCCGTCAATGCACTCTCCACTTATTTCAAGGTAAAAGCCGTGCGTGATGGGCAAGCCAAAGTCGCTGAATTTGAGCAGGGAGAATTGACGCAAGACCATAAAGTGGCTCAGTCAGAGGAGAAGAATGGAACGGAGGTAGAGTTTGTACCGGATGGTACCATCTTCAAGAAGCTGAAGTTTATCCCCGACTACCTGGAGACCATGCTCTGGAACTACGCCTACCTGAATGCCGGACTCACCATCCGCTTCAACGGGCAGCGCTTCCACAGCAAAAATGGCCTGCACGATCTCATTCAGAACAATACGGAAGAGGAAGAACTGCGCTATCCGATCATTCATCTGAAAGGGGAGGATATCGAGTTTGCCCTCACTCACAACAGCCAGTATGGCGAAGAGTATTACAGCTTCGTCAATGGCCAGAATACCTTGCATGGCGGTACGCACCTAAATGCCTTCAAGGAGGGCATTGTAAAGACGGTCCGCGATTTCTATGGCAAGCAATTCGACACTTCCGATGTACGAGCCTCCATTGTGGGCGCCATAGCAGTGCGCATACAGGAGCCGGTCTTTGAGTCGCAGACGAAGACCAAACTCGGCTCCACCCACATGTTTCCAGAGGGACCTACCGTGCGGGGATACATTGTTGATTTCGTAACCAAAGAGCTGGATAACTACCTGCATAAGAATCCGGATACGGCCGAAAAATTGCTCAAGCGTATCCAACAGAGCGAGCGCGAGCGCAAGGAGATGGCCGGTATCAAAAAACTGGCCAATCAACGCGCTAAAAAGGCCAACCTGCACAACAAGAAGCTGCGCGATTGCCGGGTGCATCTGCCCGATCAGAAGCATGACAGGAAATTGGAGACCACACTCTTCATCACCGAGGGGGATAGCGCCAGTGGGTCGCTGACCAAGGCGCGTGACGTGCAGACACAGGCCGTATTCTCATTACGGGGTAAACCACTGAATGTCTACGGCCTGACCAAAAAGGTGGTGTACGAAAACGAGGAGTTCAATCTCCTGCAACACGCGTTGGGCATTGAAAACGACCTGGATGAACTGCGCTACAATCAAGTGGTGATCGCTACGGATGCTGATGTGGATGGGATGCACATTCGATTGTTGTTGTTGACCTTCTTCCTGCAGTTTTATCCGGAGCTGGTTAGGAATGGCCATCTGTATGTGTTGGAAACGCCTCTATTCCGGGTGCGCAATAAGAAGGAAACCATCTATTGCTACAGTGAGGAGGAAAAACGGGCGGCTGTGATCAAACTAGGCAAGAGCGCGGAGATCACTCGATTTAAGGGACTGGGTGAGATCAGCCCGGACGAATTTCAGCAGTTTATCGGCTCAGATATTCGTCTGGAGCCGGTATTGCTACGAAAAGATGCTACGATCAACCAGATCCTGGAATACTACATGGGCAAGAATACGCAGGAACGCCAAGACTTTATCATCGGCAATTTGCGGATAGAAAAAGATGAGCCGGAAGGCATTGCGGAGGCAACAGCAGAAACGGCAAACGCGGAGTAAGACATGGCAGAAGATAGGCAAAACAAAGGCCCGGAAACGGGTGGCAGCAAACAACTGGCCGTTAGTGGCATGTACGAGAATTACTTTCTCGACTACGCCAGCTACGTGATCATGGAGCGGGCGGTACCGGCCCTGGTAGATGGACTCAAGCCGGTGCAGCGCAGGATCCTCCATGCTATGAAAGAAATGGATGATGGCCGGTTTCACAAGGTGGCCAATATTATCGGCCAGACCATGCAATACCACCCCCACGGAGATGCCGCCATTGGAGATGCCTTGGTTAATATGGGGCAGAAAGACCTGCTGATCGATACGCAGGGTAACTGGGGCGATGTGCGTACCGGTGATCCATCTGCCGCACCTCGCTATATCGAAGCCCGGCTCTCCAAGTTTGCCCTTGAAGTAGCTTTCAACCCACAGATTACCGAGTGGCAGCTCAGTTATGATGGCCGAAAGAAAGAACCGGTGCTACTGCCCATGAAGTTTCCCATGGTGCTGGCACAAGGTGCTGAAGGTATTGCCGTTGGGCTGGCAACCAAGATCATGCCGCATAATTTCCAGGAGCTGTGCAAAGCCTCCATGGATGTGCTGAAAGGGAAAAAGACCAATATCTTACCCGACTTCCCTACGGGTGGCCAAGCTGACTTTACCCAGTACAATGGCGGTCAACGCGGAGGGAAAATTCGTTTGCGAGCCGATATTGAGGTGGCAGATAAGAAAACCTTGCTCATCAAAAGCATACCCTACGGCACCACCACTACCAGTTTGATCGATTCCATCATCAAAGCCAATGATAAAGGGAAGATCAAAATCAAGAAGGTGGTGGATAATACCGCTGAGCACGTGGAAATTCAGATCGAACTGCCTGCCGGTGTAAGCCCTGACCTGACGGTGGATGCCTTGTATGCTTTTACCAATTGTGAGCAATCTATTTCGCCCAACTGCTGTGTGATCCAGGAGGAGAAGCCACAATTCCTGGATGTCAATGATATTCTGAAGATCTCGACCGAGCAGACCAAGGAGTACCTCCGCCAAGAGTTGGAGATTCGAAAAGGGGAGCTACAAGAAAAACTGTTCTTCAACTCGCTGGAAAAAATCTTCATCGAAAACCGCATCTACCGCGATATTGAAGAGTGTGAAACGTGGGAGGCGGTGATCGAGACTATCGATAAAGGTTTAGATCCATTCAAACCACAGCTACTGCGAGCGGTGACGGAGGATGATATTGTCCGCCTTACCGAAATCAAGATCAAGCGTATTTCGAAGTACGACTCCTTTAAGGCGGATGAGATCATGCGCAGGTTGGAGGAGGAACTGGCACAAGTAGAGCATCACCTGGCCAACCTGACCGACTATGCTATCGACTATTTCCAGATGTTGCTGGACAAGTTTGGCAAAGGCAAAGAGCGCAAAACACAGATCAAAAACTTCGATACTATTGAGGCTTCGCAGGTGGTG
>CAJXXO010000209.1 GCA_913062655.1 uncultured Bacteroidota bacterium
ACCGCAATATCACTTCAACATTACACCCGGTGAACTGCATTATGACATGTTTGGGTGCCTGACGGAAACGTTGGTTGCTGATCCAGTGGAAGTGCTGACCACTATGGCAAATTGGGAATTTGTGGAGAGTACGTATGCCAAGCAGTGGCAGCAGCGAGAAGAAAAGGCGCGTCAAGGCCATACCGATTATTTAAAAGGGTTAACGTGGAGCGATCTGCAGGTGTTTGATCATTTGATGCACAGCTTGCCGGCCGACTCTGACCTGCAACTCGCCAACAGCACACCGGTGCGGTATGCGCAATTGTTTGCCCCTCGGCCGGATATCCGGTACTTCTCCAATCGTGGAGTCAGTGGAATTGATGGTACCCTTTCTACAGCGGTAGGGGCGGCACTTCACACCGACCGCATTGTGACAGTAGTGACAGGCGATCTCGGCTTCTTTTATGACTCCAACGCTTTGTGGCACAATCACTGGCCGGACAACCTGCGCATCATTTTGATCAATAATGGAGGTGGGAATATCTTCCGCTACATCCCCGGACCCGACACGACAGAAGCGTTGGAAACCTATTTTGAAGGGCATCACAACTTTGATGCGGCACACCTGGCAAAAGCGGTTGGATTAGACTACATGGCAGTAGGAGACCTGGTATCGCTGCAAGCAGGCTTAACGGCTCTGTATGCCAACCAAGATGCGATACAACTGTTAGAAATCAAGACGCCAGGCCCGGAGAATGCCTTACTTTTGCGTCAATATTTTGAACACTTAAAAGCCTACCGATGAGCCAACGGAATTGGACAACGATAAAAGAATACGAAGACATCCGCTTCGAGTTTTTTGAAGGCATTGCCAAGATCACCATCAACCGTCCGGAAGTGTACAATGCGTTTCGTCCGGAGACCAATATGGAGATGCTCGATGCCATGAACATCGCCCGCGAGCGGACTGATGTGGGCGTGGTCGTGTTGACCGGTGAAGGGGACAAAGCTTTTTGCTCGGGTGGCGACCAAAATGTAAAAGGCCATGGCGGCTACATCGGAGATGATGGCGTGCCACGGTTGAACGTGCTGGACTTGCACAAGCAGATCCGTGCTTTGCCAAAGCCGGTGATCGCTATGGTCAATGGCTATGCAATCGGTGGCGGACATGTGCTGCACGTGGTGTGCGACCTGACCATCGCTTCGGAGAATGCCATTTTCGGACAGACAGGACCGAAGGTGGGTAGCTTTGATGCCGGGTTTGGCTCCTCCTACCTGGCGCGTCACGTAGGCCAGAAGAAAGCCCGGGAAATCTGGTTCCTGTGCAAACAGTATAGCGCCAAAGAAGCGGAAGAAATGGGTATGGTAAATACGGTAGTGCCACTTGACCAGTTGGAAGACACGACCGTGGAATGGTGCCAGACCATCATGAAGCGGAGCCCGTTGGCGATTCGTATGATCAAGCGTGGATTGAATGCCGAATTAGATGGTCAGCGTGGATTGATGGAATTTGCCGGTGACGCTACACTCATGTACTACCTGATGGAAGAGGCGCAGGAAGGAAAGAATGCTTTCCTCGAAAAGCGCGATCCTGATTTCCAAAAGTATCCGAAGTTTCCATAAACAATCATGGCGACTACAAAGGATTGGATCGTTGCCTTTCGCTTACGCACCTTGCCATTGGCGGTCAGTAGCATTCTATTGGGCTGCTTTCTGGCCTACGCACACGGTACCTTTTCCTGGCCGGTGGCTATTCTGGCGGTAAGTACGACTCTTTTACTTCAAATTTTATCTAACCTGGCCAACGACTATGGCGACTCCGCCTCCGGGGTAGACGGTGAGCACCGGGTAGGGCCAGCCAGAAGTGTACAAGGGGGCGCCATCAGCGCAGCGGCTATGAAGCGGGCGATCTATGGGTTTGTCGCTTTATCGCTGTTATCCGGTATTGGACTGATCGTAGCAGGAGCCTTGCAGGTGGGCTGGTTGACCGCACTACTATTCTTTGGCCTTGGCCTGGCTGCCATTGCAGCCGCTATCAAGTATACGATGGGGGCTAACCCTTATGGTTATCAGGGGCTTGGCGATGTGTTTGTGCTGATATTCTTTGGCTGGGTGGGCGTGCTGGGAACCTTCTTTTTACATGCCCATCAATTGGAGGTAGTCCTGCTTTTACCCGCTACATCAGTCGGTTTATTGGCGGTGGCGGTGCTCAATCTCAACAATATGCGAGATCACCAGAGCGATGCCAAAACTGGCAAGCATACACTGGTGGTGAAAATCGGATTTCAAGCTGCCAAAGTGTACCATACTTTGTTGCTGGTGGGCGCCATAGTAGCTACAGGATTGTATATCCTACTGGCAGATACTGATCCGTGGTTGTGGATGTACCTGCTGATTCTACCGATGCTAGGCAGTAACTTGTACAAAGTATGGACCACCACCGAGCCGCAGCAACTGGATCCTGAGTTAAAAAAGATAGCACTAAGTGCGCTGCTCTTGGCCCTTTTTTATGGAATAGTAGCCATCATATGAAAGCCGACTACACAAAATATACGCTGCAATTCAAACGCCCGAGCGGTACCTCACGGGGGGTATTGCGGACCAAAGACTCGTGGTTTATCCGCATCACCGACCCGGAGCAGCCGGGCAAGGTAGGCTGGGGGGAATGTGGTGTGCTGGCAGGGCTGAGTGTGGATGATCCAGCGACCTACGAAGAAAAGCTGGCTGAAGCATGTATCCGTATCGGGGAAGGCGAATCGCTGTTGGAAGATTTGGTCGACTACCCGTCTATTCGTTTCGGAGTGGAGATGGCGCTGCGCAGTTGGTCGAAAAGCGATTCCTTTCAACTGTTTGATACCCCCTTTTCGAGAGGAGAGGCAGGCCAGTGGATCAATGGATTGATCTGGATGGGGGAGCCGGAATTTATGCACCGGCAGATCGAAGAGAAGCTGGCGGCCGGATTCCGTTGTATTAAACTAAAGATTGGCGCCATTGACTTTCAGAAAGAGCTGTCTTTGCTGCGTGGCATTCGTGAGCGCTTTCCGGCCGATGTCATTGAGTTGCGCGTTGATGCCAATGGTGCTTTTGCCCCGGAAGAGGCGATGCATAAACTGGAGCAGTTGGCGCAATTCGATCTTCACTCGATTGAGCAGCCCATTCGCCAAGGGCAGTGGCAAGAAATGGCAAAGCTGTGTGCCAACACGCCTTTACCGATAGCCCTGGATGAAGAGCTGATAGGGGTGCATGACCCGGCACGGCAAGCAGCGCTGATTCAAACCATTCAACCGCAATACCTGATCCTGAAACCCAGTCTGCTGGGCGGCTGGGCGGCCAGTCAGCGGTGGATCGACCTGGCGGAGGCTAATGGTGCCGGCTGGTGGGTCACCTCTGCGCTGGAGTCGAACATTGGCCTGAATGCCATTGCCCAATGGACGGCTACACTGGGCAATCCCATGCCACAAGGCCTGGGTACCGGTCAGTTGTACACCAATAATATCCCATCGCCATTGGAGGTACGGGGAGAGGAGTTGTGGTATCGAAGTGAGAAGGATTGGGATGCAGGGTTTCTATTCGAATGATCTGCTGCAAAGTGTTACTTTTAGTGTATGTCAGTCTCAGGAGAAATTAGGTGGCAACAACGGTTCTCTCATTTTGAGAAAGCTTATCATCAGTTGGTACGCTTTCTTGAACACGAGTCTTTGAATGAACTGGAGCAACAAGGACTGATCAAATCGTTTGAGTACACCTATGAGTTGGCTTGGAATACCCTAAAGGACTACCTGCTGTCCACCGGGTTGCAGGACATATATGGTCCAAGGGATGCTGTCAAAGCTGCATTTAAGGCAGAATTGCTAGAAGATGGACACCTGTGGATGGAGATGATCAAAGACCGAAACCTTACCGTACATACTTACAATGAGGATCAGGCAAAGGAAATCCTGTCAAGAATCGTAGCGTTGTATGCGCCTGCCTTCAAACGTTTGTACCAACGATTTGTCAACAGGGTAGAATCATAGGCCTTATGGAAACTTTTGGCTTACGCACAGTAGATATCCAACAACTGCTCGAGGTATTGTACAGCCTTCCGGAGGTAGAAGAAGTATGGCTGTTTGGCTCGCGTGCCAAAGGCAATTATAGAAAAGGAAGTGACATCGATTTGGCGATTAAAGGCCGTTATCTCTCACATCAGCAACTTTTGCAGTTGCAGGTAGCAGTGGATGATCTATGGCTGCCTTACTACATTGATGTATTGCATTATGATACGCTGTCAGATGAAGCCGTGAAGGCGCATATTGACCAATTTGGCATACCATTACCGCAGGCTGATTGGCAAAACGTAGGGTTGTGACACTCTCCATTTGCGGACATACCTACGACCTCCACGATCCCCTCCTTCCCATCCCGGAGGCGTATCGCCCTTTTCTATTGGATTGGTTGAGTGAGGAGGCGTATGTCACCGTGCATACTTCCGGTTCTACGGGTGCACCCAAGCCTATTCAACTCGAGAAAAGCCGCATGGCCGCCCATGCCCGGATGACGGGTGATTTTTTTAACCTGCAGCCGGGAGACAAAGCACTTGTGTGCTTACCGGCTGCCTACATTGCCGGGAAGATGATGCTGATACGAGGCATCATGCTAGGGCTCGATCTCACTTTTGTTGAACCCAACAGTCGACCATTGGCGGATGTGCCGCTACAAGACTTTGCCTTTGCCGCCATGGTGCCCTTACAAGTGGAGGAGTCCTTGCAATACGACCGGGCCGCCTTCGAACGCATCCAAACGGTCATCATTGGAGGTGCACCTATTTCGCATGACTTACACCAGCAGCTTCAGCACTGCACCAATCGACTGTATGCCACCTATGGTATGACGGAGACCATCACCCACATCGCTGTGCAGGATATTAAAGATGATGATGCGTTCACGCCCCTGCCCGGGGTAACCTTGCGGCAAGACGAGCGCCACTGCCTGGTAATAGAGGCGCCCGCCATAGCAGAAGAACCGGTAGTGACCAATGATGTAGTAGAACTGAATGAGCAACGCTTCCGCTGGCTGGGCCGCTACGACAATGTGATCAACACGGGCGGCATCAAGGTACACCCGGAGCAGGTGGAGAAGGTACTGGCGCCATTTAT
>CAJXXO010000210.1 GCA_913062655.1 uncultured Bacteroidota bacterium
CAACAGAAAACTTACCTGCCGGACTCTACCTGCTAGAGGTATGGAGTGGGGAAGGGATGTTGGGTAGAGAGAAGTGGGTGAAGAATTGAGGGGAGAAGTTTATAAGTGGAGAAGTTTAAAAGGTGGTGAGCTAGCGTTCTGTGTTCAGAGTTCAGGGTTCTGGGTTGCTGAGCCGTTGTCCTTATAGAGCGGCTTTGCTTTACCTGTTGCGTGCATCTCCATAGTGAGCGTATGTGAACACCCTCATATTGCCTTTATACCTCCATGAAACTGCGTGCTTCCTCCGCTTTGTCTGCCGAAGTTTTAACGTAGGCAGATGCTCCGCGTCCAAAACCCTCGTGAGCGTAGCGAATATACGAGTGTATAAGTTTATAAGTGGAGAAGTTGAAAAGTGTAAAGGGAGCCAAGCTATTGTCCTACTATGCTGCCTGTAACTCCGCTCTGCGGCCTCCATCGAGCGCAAGCGAGATGCCTCTGCGAGCCTCTGCGCTATCCTCTGCGCCCCTCTGCGAGAAACCCTCATCTGTGAGCGAAGCGAACGTCCTCATGTAATAGTTCAAAGTTTCGCGATCAGCGTTCAACGTTGAAAGCAAGCAAACCTTAAGTGCTTTGCCTGCTGTATCCGCTTGTGGTGGAGAAAGCAGGTTCGTAGGTCCTTAAAGTGTTGGGTAAGTATTTTATGATAGACCTGTCAGGTCTGACATAAGGAATTTACTCAATAAGCCTCCAAACCTCAATTCCAATCATACGGAATCAAATTGGCTGAGTGTTAGCCGCTACTGCCTACTCCGCCTCATATTCTATCAGCAACCGTTCACACCGCTCCAAATCGCTATTCAAGAAAAAGCCCTGGTACATGCCCAGCTCTTCAATGCGGAGGAAGATCGTATTCGGGGGTATGGTGCCGACATTCTCTGCAAACAGCAGCAATTCATTAGTGCCCGGTTGCAAGGTGATCGGGATACTGTGAAATGATTTGGTGATGCCGAATGCCGACAGTATTCGTTCCCCATTCAGGTACAGGGAGATGGTATCATTATCCAACTGCTGGTGGTCCTTGACCTCAATCACAATTTGTCCCGTCTTCACCTTTACCACAGACTGTGTGTAGACTGTCCGCCCTTGATCGGGCAGGTAGGTGGCGGTGTCGCCATCGGGTACCCATGCAATGGGTGTAGGGAGGGGTTCAGGGTCCGGCTCCGGCTCAAAAGGTTCTGTGGGACGGAAGATGGCCAACCCACCATTGCCGGTTGCCATCCAAATGCTCCGATCTGGAGCTACAACAAAGCGAGTTACTCCGCTGAAAGGAATACCCGGAATCGGATAGCCTTCCCACTTGGTACCATCCCAGACCCCAAGACCACCCGTGGCTTGTGTACTGATAAGGATTCGATCGTCCGGTAAGGCATCTACGTGATGAATTACGTATTTATACGTGCCATTCCAATCATAGTACAACTCGCGTGGCCCATTGACATGCTCGATCCAGTTTTCACCCCTGCGCTCATGCAGGTGCAACGTGGAATAGGAAGAAGCCCACAGTGTCTGCCGGCTGTCAAACACAAAGTCATAACACCCGAGGTCAGCAATTTTCTCGGGCGGTAGCGTGTAGGTACCCTCATCATCCATGGGGTATCGGTATGCGCCATCCCGAAAACCAACATAGGCATCGCCATTATCAGCGATGTAGAGCCCCAGGGCATCCTCACGTTTTTGTTCAATGGGGGTGAGTTCATCGTCCTTGAGCTGGTACAACTGCACCTCGCTGCCGATGTGAGTGGTGAGTAAAAAGGTGCCTTTATGGTTGCACTCGAGGTACAGAGATTGTACCGGAAAGTCTCGCTTATCCCATTTGTTTTTGGCGGGGTCGTAGATGACCAGTTGTCCTTGGTTACCGGCAAAGTAGATGCGGTTTTGCAGGTCCAGTTCCATCCTCATCAACCAATGGTTCACCGGAATGTCCGGTTTGATCTCTTTGATCTCACCATCTCGAAAGGCAAAGAAGCCAAGGTTGCCTGTCGTGACATACATGGTTCCATTGGGATGAGCCAGGATGTCCACAATGAATTGACTCGTCAGGATAGAATTGCTGGTGTCGTAGATCTCCCATTTATAGGTAGAAAAGTCTTGTGCGTGCAGCAAAGGAGCAACGAATACAAGCAGTAGAAATGGACGGAGTAGCGACAGCAATGGCACAGTTTGTCCTAAAGATGCAGGAATTGGAAAAATTGCACTTTTTTTCAAAAAAAAATCCATTTCGTGTAACCTTCGGCTACAACCGGCCGTAAGAAAGAGTAGCTTTTTCAAAATAGTCTCTGGTTAACAAAATAAGCTCCGTTGGTTACGGGGCTTTTTTTGTGTCCTATTACAGCCACAAAATCTCTCCTATATTTATTCTATGCGAAAGGCTGTATATATCCTTCTGTTATTATTGGTCGTAAAAGTCTCTGCCAGAGCTCAACCCATAGTTGAAGCCATCGAGAAAGACATGAAGCCGATTCGACAAGGAATTTTTATCTATTCATTTGAAGTATCCAACTTTCAGTATAGCCATTTTTTAGATGAAATAGCACAAACAGAAAATCAGAAGTACGAAAAAGCTAAATGGGACACAACCCGCTGGCGTTCAACATTACGGCATTACAAGCCTTTTGAGCAGTATTATCATTCACATGAAGAATACCAGGATTTTCCCGCTGTAAATATGAGTCAAAAAGGGGCGGAACTCTTTTGTGATTGGTTGACGGCTCAATACAACACATGGGCAGATAGAAATTTTAATACAGTGAAATTTCGTCTGCCTACTGAAGAGGAGTGGCAACTTGCATTGGCAAGCGGAGACTTATCGCAGCGGGATTCACTATTAGCCTGCAGAAAGGTCGAATTTGTAGATAAAGAGGGTTACTGGACGGTAAATTTCCGGCACCTTTCACAATCGCAATTAAAAATGGATCGCTTTACCGACAGTTTAACCTACGTTCTTGAAACGGATAGTTCGGGTTTTGATGGCAATTCGTTAATGAGTTCTGTTAAAGGTTTTCTGCCAAACTCACTTGGCTGTTTCAATTTACAAGGCAATGTGGCTGAATGGATAGATGAAGAAGGCATCACAAAGGGAGGAAGTTATGCTACAACCGGATGGTACCTTTTACCTGAATCTCAATTACAACTAAATCCTGACTTCGGATACCCAGATGTTGGATTCAGATTTATTATGGAAGTGATTGAGCCATAGCAAGCCATGGCTAATTAAATAGCAAAGGAATCAATTCATCGTCCCGGCTATTGCATTACCTATCTTTGCACCATGACTTCTATTCACGACAAGTACGCACACGTTCTCACACACTATTGCCTCGATGTTCAGCCGGGCGAAAAAGTATTCATTCGATCTTCCTACCTGGCCGAGGACCTGCTCAAGGCAGTCTATCGACAGGTATTGGAAGCCGGTGGCATTCCTGAAGTAGCGGTAAGCATTGGTGACCTGGATCGTTTGCTGCTGACCCATGGCAATGACGATCAACTGCAGCATGTGAGCCCAATGACGGAGGCGACTGTCAACACGTACGATGCCTACCTGGTCATTCGGGCGCCTTTCAATTTGAAAGAGCTGCAAGAAGTGCCAAAAGATCGATTGTCGTTCAGGCAAAAGGCCATGCGGCACATCAACAAAACTTACTCCGAGCGCACGGCCAATGGCGAAATGAAACGCTGCCTCTGTGATTTTCCGACCCATGCCGGGGCACAGGAAGCGGGCATGTCGCTGGCAGACTACGAGCGATTTATCTACAGCGCTTGCCACCTCGACAAAGAGGATCCGGTGGCAGCGTGGCTCAATGTGCGTAAAGAGCAGCAAGCCATTGTCGATCACTTGAATCACACCGAGACGATCCGCTATGTCGGCAATGACATTGATATCACTTTCTCTACCAAAGGCCGTACCTGGATCAATTCTGATGGCAGAGCCAATATGCCTTCGGGTGAGGTGTTTACCAGCCCGGTAGAGGACTCCGGAAATGGCATTGTTCGGTTCAGCTACCCGGCCATCTACATGGGGCATGAAGTGGAAGATGTCCGACTTGAAGTGGTAGATGGTGAAGTGGTAAAGTGGACGGCTTCCCGTGGACAGGATTTCCTCGATTACTTTTTCTCGCTGGAAGGGGCTAATCGCTTTGGCGAGATCGCCATCGGTACCAACTACGGTATTGATCGCTTTACCAAGAATATCCTCTTTGACGAGAAGATCGGTGGTACGGTGCATATGGCCCTCGGGCAGAGCTATGCACAGGCCGGGGGAGAGAATGAATCTTCCGTGCATTGGGACATGATCGCAGAGATGCGTGATGCCGGGGAAGTATATGCCGATGGCCAGAAGATCTATGAGAAAGGCAAATTTCTGATCGGGTAATGGAGGCGCCACAAGTCCGCTTCTCCTTTCGGGCGTTATGGCGAACGGTCACCCGGCAGCATAAGGCTGAATTGGGGCTCATTGCTTTGGTAACACTCGTGCTACTGGTCTTTACCTTCACCCGCACGCGCAATACGACCAACACCCGCTCGCGCATCATCACCGTTGAAAGATTGGTAGAGAAGGGCACGATGGCACACGTGGCACCGGGCGATACCACCCCTTTTGCGTTATCCATCGATGCGGCTATGGTAGACGGCAAGCTCTACAGCAGCAAACCACCCAATTATCCATTCGTCATGGCGGCACAAGCCTGGGTGATGCGGAAGGTTACAGGTTGGGCATTCTACCCGCATCGTAAGGACTATATCCGTATGTTGACCATCGTCAATCAGGTGTTGCCTTATGCAGCGTTGCTAGTGCTACTGCTGCTGTTTACCCGATTTTACACTGCAGACCGGTTCACGTTGGTCTTCGTGATTTTGATGGCTTCCGTGGGGTCACTTGTGTATGGCTATGCTGTCACGATCAACAACCATACACCGGCTGCCATCGGTTTTTTTATCGCATTTTTCCTGGCCTGGCTCATCCTGCAACAGGGACGAACAGCTTGGTGGTATTATGCCTTATTTGGACTGGTGGCCAGTTATGCCTCTACCATCGATCTGCCGGGGGGCGCTATAGCCGGGATCTTG
>CAJXXO010000211.1 GCA_913062655.1 uncultured Bacteroidota bacterium
CCTCGCGAAAGCCGTCAAGAGTAATATTTTTTCCAAGCGCTTTAATGGCTGCCGAACGATGTGCTGCCAGTTCTGCGTATGGCAATTCACCTGTAATAATGACTTCAGAACCTGCTGTTGGCTCAACGGTAAAGCCAGTTTTAAAATCAATCTCGTGTGTGTGTTGTGACATAATACCGGGGTAGTGTACAGATATACAACAGAAATGCAACGAAATCAGGCGCGCTGCCATTTTTGGCAGCGCGCCTGATTTTCTACTGCAAAGGCGATTACTCAGTTAATGCTGCATCTAATTCAGCTTCAATCGCATCAAGTTCGGCGTCTAATTCGTCTAAATTTGTGGCTTCAATTTTGACTATGGACATCAGCAAGCAATATAACCCGGCCCATGTAGAGCAGAAGTGGTACGACCACTGGGAAAAACAAGGATATTTCCACGCCCAACCTGACGACCGTCCACCCTATACCATCGTTATTCCGCCTCCCAATGTAACCGGGGTATTGCATATGGGTCACATGCTCAACAACACCATTCAGGATGTTTTGATCAGAAAAGCACGACTGCAGGGCTACAATGCTTGCTGGGTGCCGGGTACCGACCACGCCTCAATTGCCACAGAGGCGAAGGTGGTGGCCAAATTGAAGGAAGAAGGCATCAGCAAACACGATCTTTCGCGGGAAGACTTTTTAACACACGCCTGGGACTGGACCGACAAGCATGGCGGCATCATCCTCCAGCAATTGCGCAAGCTGGGCGCCTCCTGCGACTGGGAGCGGACTGCCTTTACTATGGATGAACCGCGCTATGCCTCCGTAATCAAGGTGTTTGTTGATTTGTACCAAAAAGGTAAAATCTACCGGGGCTTTCGCATGGTCAATTGGGACCCGGAGGCACGCACCACCGTATCGGATGAAGAGGTAGTGTACAAAGAGGTCAATTCTAAGCTGTATTACGTGCGCTACCCCGTGGAAGGTACTACGGATGAATATGTCACCATCGCCACTACGCGTCCAGAGACTATCCTGGGCGATACGGCCGTGTGCATCAACCCGAATGATGAGCGGTTTACCCATCTGAAAGGGAAACGCGTGATCGTACCCATCGCCAACCGTTCTATACCCATCATTGAAGATGACTATGTGGACATGGAGTTTGGTACCGGTTGCCTGAAAATTACGCCCGCCCACGATGCCAATGATAAAGAAATTGGGGAACGCCATCAATTGGAGATTATCGATATTCTCCACGAGGATGGTACACTGAATACACATGGCTTGCACTACGAAGGCCAGGATCGCTTTGTCGCCCGAAAGCAAATTGCCAAAGAGCTGGAAGAGAAAGGCTACCTCATCAAGACCGAGGACTACTTGAATAAGGTGGGCACCAGCGAACGTACCGGGGCGGTCATTGAGCCGCGGGTAAGCGTGCAGTGGTTCCTGGCTATGCAAGAGCTCTCTGCACCGGCACTTGAAAATGTACTGAACAAGAACATCGAGTTCTTCCCGGCCAAGTTCATCAACACCTACCGCCACTGGATGGAAAATGTGCGCGACTGGTGCATCAGCCGTCAACTCTACTGGGGCCATCGGATACCCGCCTGGTACTATGGGGATGGCATGGATGACTTTGTGGTAGCCCACCACGAGGAAGAGGCCCTGCAATTGGCCCGGGAGAAAACAGGCAATGCGGCACTTGCGGCCACAGACCTCCGTCAGGATGAAGATGTGTTGGATACGTGGTTCTCCTCCTGGCTATGGCCCATCTCGGTATTCGATGGCATCAATAAGCCTGGAAATGAGGACTTGACCTACTTCTATCCGACCAAAGTATTGGTTACTGCGCCAGAGATACTCTTTTTCTGGGTGGCGCGTATGATCATAGCGGGATATGAATATGAGCAGGAAAAGCCTTTCGAACACGTGTACCTCACCGGTATCGTGCGCGACAAGCAAGGGCGTAAGATGAGTAAATCGCTGGGCAACAGCCCCGACCCAATAGAGTTGATGGACAAGTACAGTGCCGATGGCGTGCGCGTAGGCATGCTCCTCTCCTCACCTGCCGGCAATGACTTGCTATTTGACGAGAAGCTCTGCGAGCAAGGCCGCAATTTCGCCAACAAGGTGTGGAATGCCATGCGCCTGGTAAAGGGCTGGGAGGTAAAACCTGGTGAAAACCCCGATAACCGTCCGGCA
The DNA here is from genome assembly GCA_913062655.1 of uncultured Bacteroidota bacterium. Classification (GTDB taxonomy): domain Bacteria; phylum Bacteroidota; class Bacteroidia; order Chitinophagales; family S012-47; genus CAJXXO01. Next base: position 2,194 of record CAJXXO010000211.1, read on the forward strand.
TTGGATTGGTTTGAAGCCAAGAAACAACAGACGCTAGAAAAGCTGGAAAAGGGCTATGCCACCTACAGCCTGTCGGAAGTGTTGAAGACCACCTACACCTTTATTTGGGACGACTTCTGCTCCTGGCTGCTGGAAATGGTGAAGCCCAACTATGGAGATCCTATCGATCAGGCCACCTACAACCGGGTGGTGGCCAGTTTTGAAGATATTTTGGTGATACTGCACCCTTTCATGCCTTTTATCACCGAAGAGATATGGCACTTGCTGCGCGAACGGGCAGCCGGTGACGATCTGATCATTGCTCAGTGGCCAGAGCAGAAAACCTATGACCCCACCCTATTGCAACAAGGTGAGTGGGCCAAAGAGATCATTTCACGGGTCAGAGATATTCGGGCTAAGCAACAAATGAGTCCGAAAGAAACCGTTACGGTGTATGCGGATGTAAGGGACGAAAGCCAGTATGCTGCGTTTTTACCCATGCTGCAGCGTGTAGCCAACCTGGATGGGTTCCATTTCCGCACCGATCATCCGGAAAACGCTTTTGGCTTTGTAGTGAATAAAGAAAATTTCTTTGTCGAAGCCCATATTCAGGTCGATGTGGAAGCAGAACGCGAACGCATCGAAAAGGAAATGGACTACATGAAAGGCTTTATCAATAGCATACAAAAGAAGCTAAGTAACGAACGATTCGTCAACAATGCCCCGGAAGCGGTGGTCAATAAAGAACGGCAGAAACTGGCTGACGGGGAAGCCAAGTTGAAGAGCCTGGAAGACTCCCTGGCACGGTTGGGCTGATCAAAAGCGTTGGTCCCATTGTAGAGGCCGCTCGTCAATGAACCGGATAGCGGTCTCCAATCGTTCCGGAAGAATGATGTAGTTGTATTCCTCCGGCATCACCACACTGGGAAAGCCAAACACAGGAAGCTGCATGTGGGTAAATTGTTGTTCCGCATATTGCTGCGCTATGGATCTATTAAGGGGATCTGCCCAACCTACGGGCAGTTGACGGGTAACCGCTTTGTGCACCTCAGCCTCTACTTGTAAAGTAGCCAGCACAAGGTCACTCGGTAAAAACTGCCGGTCTGCATGCACCAATACCTCCAACATAGCTAAGGCCCGGGAAGCCGATGTGTACAACACAGCTCTTCCCTGCCGATTCCACCGGCCACCAAATCGTTTCGCGCCCGTGCCTGTCAGGTCCCGGATATACTTTGCCTTGCTGATTCGATAGACCTGCATGCGTTAGCTGTAAACACCTTGCTCCAGGCGATGCAAAACCGCATATACTTCGTCAATACCAACAGAGGTATCGAGGAGGCTGTAGGGCGTAGCTCCACCTAAAGCGCTGGAAGGAGACTGCAGCCATTGAAGGAACACAGCCGGAGAATCGAAAACCGCCCGGCCTTTGGCAAATACCCGCAATAACTGCAAAAACCGATCGGAAGGAAGGGGGGCCAATGTATCGGTACCCGACAAACGCTGAATGGTACGCTCTGAAATATGCAGTAGGGCCGCCACTTCCTGGCGATTGAGGGCATTGGAATCGGCAAAAGCTTCTAGCATGGATCTGGTAACACCTTGACGAATGCGATCGATCAGTGCAGATGCCCCGGACAAGACACTATACGGCACAAAAGCATCGGATAAAATCTGCTGGTAATATTCTTCTTCTTGGGAATAGGGAGCTGCCATACATCAGACATTTGTCACTAATTTACAAACTTTTGTCTGATTTTGCTACTTACTCAGCATATTAGCTACGCCAATCAGGATAAGCGCCCCCACCACCGCGGTAACCAATGACCCCACCAAGTTGGTCGTTTCCAGCCCCAGCAAGCCAAATACCCATCCACCGATAACACCTCCGACAATACCGACCAGGATGTTGCCCAGGATACCAAATCCCTTACCCTTAGTGAGCTGGCCGGCCAGCCATCCCGCTGCTGCGCCAATGAGAATGTACCATAGAAATGCCATATTTATTCCGCTTTGATGAATGTCATTTGCATCGTAGTACCCCGGTCATTCATACCCAATATTAACGTATCCGAAGAGAGCTTTTCGATTTGTACCTGCTTTTTCATCACTTCAGGGCCTTCGGTGAACAACTTGTCATTTTCCACCCAAAAGTTACCTTCCTCCGTGTAACTACCTGATTGGTAACGGTAAGCCTCCTCAGCAAAAGAGAACTGAATGCCATCCCCGTCATTGGTTTCGCCACCACGTATCACCTCCACACAGTTCCATTCCCCCTGCAATAGCGCCTCTTGTTTATCATCGGTCTGGTCACAACTGATGAGGACCACGCTAAAGAAGGACATTAGTAAAATGGTTACTGCTTTCATAGGGCTCACTTTTTGTCATAGTTTTACCTAAGATACAGGATAAATGGATCATACCTCAATCATTGGGTTTAGTGCGGCTCTATTCACCACCATTGCCTTTTTGCCCCAAGCCATTAAGACGCTACGTACACGCCATACCCGCGATATTTCATTCGGCATGTATTCGCTTTTCACTCTTGGCGTTATGCTTTGGTTAATATATGGGGTGCTGCTCCAGGACTGGCCCATTATATTGGCCAATGTGATAACACTTTGTTTGGCAACCACTATTTTGCTGCTTAAGATCAAACACGGATAGCATGTGGGATTTGGTATTGATTGGAGGTACGGCATTGATCGCCTCCTTACTGACGTTCTTCTCTGGCTTTGGTTTGGGCACCTTATTGATGCCGGTGATGGCGCTCTTCTTTCCGGTGGATGTGGCCATTGCACTTACCGGGGTGGTACATTTTCTAAACAACCTCTTCAAGCTATCCCTGATTGGCGGCCACATTGA
>CAJXXO010000212.1 GCA_913062655.1 uncultured Bacteroidota bacterium
CCTTCTGATATGATCCAGGCCATCGAAGTCAATAAGACCATTACCCCTGACATGGATGCCGATGCTATTGGCGGTGCGGTGAACCTGGTGACACGCTCTGCACCGGCCGATTTTCGCTTGTCTGCAACCGCAGGATCGGGCTGGAACACGCTGAGAGGTGCACCGATGGGCATTGGCTCTATCGTAGTAGCCGACCGGGTAGCCAACGATAAGTTGGGTATTGTAGTCAGTGGTTCCATCTTCGCCCATCAGTTGGGCTCCGACAACTTCGAACCGGAGTGGGACCTGGATGACAACGATATGCCATTCGCCAATGAATTGGAGGTACGTAAATACATTGTCGATCGTACGAGAAGAAGCCTCTCCGCTTCCCTGGATTACAAGATCAATCCCAACCATACGGTATGGCTGAAAGGTATCTACAACCACCGTGACGATTGGGAGAACCGCTATCGGGTGCGCTACCGCGACATTTACCAGGACGACAATGGCGATTGGTATGCGGAAGAAGTGGTGCGTGAAGCCAAGGGCGGATTGGATAACAATCGAATAAAAAATGCACGTCTGGAAGACCAGCGGACGCAGAATTATGCGATCGGTGGTGACCACACCTTTGGCAAAGTGCTGATGAACTGGACCGCCAATTACGCTACAGCCTCCGAAGAGCGCCCTAATGAACGGTATATCGCCTACAAAGGGGAAGAGGTATTGCTCAACTACGATATCTCCAACCCTGAGTTCCCGGATATAACCGCACAGACACCTATTCCATTTGGCGATTTTGAATTTGATGAGTTGACCGAAGAATACCAGTACACGGAAGATGTGGACTTCAACGCCCGGTTAGACTTTACCATTCCAGGGGCCAAAGGCCGGTTCGCCAATACGGTGAAGTTTGGTGGACGCCTGCGGACCAAAACCAAGTTGCGGGACAACAATTTCTTCGAGTACAGCCCATTGGATCCACAACTCGACACCTACGCTTCTCTGCCTGATAATGCCTTATCTGATGAGACAGATCCAGACTATCTGGCCGGTGATTATGCCGTAGGCACCTTTGTAGATAACGAATTCCTGGGTCAGCTCGACTTGCAGGATGAGACCCAATTTGAAGAGGAAGACCTGGTGGACGAATATGTACCGGGCAACTTCGATGCGGCAGAAAACATCTTTGCCGGTTATGCGATGATTACCCAAAATGTGGGCGAAACGCTGAATGCCATTTTTGGTATCCGCGTGGAGCATACCAACATCGACTACACGGGTAACCAACTGGTGTTTGATGATGAAGGCGATGTAGTACCGGGCGAGACATCGGCTTTCAACAACTCCAGTAGTTACACCAATGTTTTACCGGGATTGCACCTCAACTTCCGGCCCAACAACAAGTCCGTGCTGCGCTTTGCCTGGACCAACACACTTGCGCGTCCCAATTATTTCGACTTAGTCCCTTATCGCGAAGTCAATTTTGAAGACAACGAACTGTTTGAAGGCAACCCTACCCTGGTACCTACCGTGTCGATGAACTTTGATATGATCGGGGAATACTACTTCTCCAATGTAGGTCTTATCTCAGGGGGTGTTTTCCTGAAAGACATTGATAATTTCATCTACGTACAGCAGTTCCAGGACTACACCGACCCATTGACCGGTCAGGAATTTGACATTTACTTCCAGCCACGCAATGGCGGTACCGCTACCCTCTTTGGTATTGAGCTCGCTGTTCAACGACAATTGGACTTTTTGCCGGGTATCCTGAAGCGCTTGAACGTGTATGCGAACTACACCTACACACAGTCCAGCGCTGACGGTATTACCAACGAAGATGGCGAGCCACGCGACAACTTGCCGCTGCCGGGCACGGCCGAGCACATGCTCAATGCCTCCCTGTCGTATGAATCAGATAAGTTTCAGGCTCGTATCGCTATGAACTATGCCAGCGACTATATTGATGAGTTGGGTGGTGAGGACTTCTTTGATCGCTACTATGATCAGCAGTTGTTCGTGGATGCTAATGCCTCCTACCAGTTTACCAAGTCATTGCGCTTCTTTGTGGAGGCCAACAACCTGACCAATCAGCCACTGCGTTACTACCAAGGCGTACCGGGTCGCACGATGCAGGCAGAGTACTATGGTCCGCGCTTCCAGGGTGGATTGAAGTTGGATATTCAGTAAGCCTTTTTCTCATTGTTTTGTGGTCGTTGTGCAAGCAACGGCCACTTTATTTTTTTTCTATGGTACGCATACTGACCTTACTCACGATAACGGCCCTTCTGGTGGCTTGCTCCCAGGAGCAGAAGGACACTACCCAACCGTCTGCTGAAGCGTTACCGGGCGTATTGGCCACAGCCGAAACCGATAATGTCCCCAGCAATGATGATGCAGCCGATGATCCGGCCATTTTCGTTCACCCAGAAGATCGGAGCCAAAGTGTGATCATAGCCACCGATAAACAATACGGCCTATTGGTGTACAACCTGGAAGGCAAAGAGCTCCATCGTTTTCCGGTAGGAGAAACAAATAATGTCGACCTGCGCCAGGGCTGCGTGATTGGATCGGACACGGTAACCATTGTAGCAGCCAGCAACAGAAGCTTCAATGGCTTAAGTCTTTTCACTTTCGATGCTGACACCTATGTGCTGGCACCGCTCAACACCGATACACTGTTCTCTGATAGCGAAGAGGTATATGGTTGCACCATGTACCGCGAAGAAGATGGACAAGCGTATGCCTTTATCATCGGTAAGGATGGATTGATCGAGCAGTGGGCCATCAAGGGTAAACATGCGTCTTCTGCAACAGCGGAAGTGGTCCGTACCCTGCAGGTGCCTAGTCAGCCGGAAGGCGGTGTGGTGGACGATGCCAGGGGCGTACTCTTTATTGGAGAAGAAGCGGCTGGAGTGTGGCAATTTGATGCATCAGCCGGTGGTGCTTCAGCAGGGCAAATGGTGGTTGCCATTGACAGCCAACCCAACCTGGCCGCTGATGTGGAAGGCATTGCCCTCTATACTACGCCTACCGTCCAGTATTTGGTGGTAAGCAGCCAGGGCAACCATACCTATGCGATATTTGATACCAAAGACTTTACCTACCTGGGCAGCTTTACCATTCCATTTGGGGAAGATATCGATGGGGCTGAGGAAACAGATGGGTTGGAAGTCACCGCTATGGCATTGGGGCAGGCCTTTCCAAATGGATTGCTGGTCGTGCAAGACGGCTTCAATGATGGTACGCAAAACTTCAAGTACCTCGACTGGGCAGATGTGGCTGCGGCTTTCGATCCGGCATTAGTTGTTGAGCCGCAGTAATCAGCGCTGTCTCCGTTCGCCTTTCAATCGGTCATTCAATTCGATGGCCTGTCGCACCCATTCGGTAACCGTGTCCCACGGCACCTCTTCCACGGTTTGAAAAGAGGCCGATTTGATCTGTGCTCTGCCTTTCGCCTCCAGCAGCCCGGACGAATCGTCCATGGCGTGGCCCCGGGTAAAGCCGAGGTCTACACTACCCTCTTTTTTCGGATTGAGGTACGCCAACCGCTTGCCCTTGTAGAAAAATGGTATGCCATATACCATGCGCACGGCTATGGGCGGCTGCACCTCCACGATATGATCATGCAGGGCCACCACCAATAAGCGTTGCGGCTCTGGAAGCGTGTCGAGGAAATCGAGCAGGCTTTGCATCGGTTCAGGTAAAGAGCCACAATAAACTCACCGCAGCAGTGAGGCTTAAGGTGATGGCGAGAATAATACAGCGCGGAATGGAAAAGGGCTTGTAATGAGGGTTGGCTGATTTTGATACTGGAGTACCCATAAAAACCTGCTTTTACATCGGCAGCAGAATGCGAAAGGTGGTGCCTTTGCCCACGGCCGAAGACTTCACAAATATCTTACCCCGGTGGTAGTTTTCTATGATGCGTTTGGTAAGGGATAGCCCCAGTCCCCAGCCCCGTTTTTTGGTACTGTAGCCCGGTTGGAATACCGATTGGAACCGTGACTTGGGTATGCCTTTACCCGAATCCGACACATCTACCGCCAATTTATCGCCTTGCGGATGAACCGTTATGCTGATTTGTCCACGTCCCTCCATAGCATCCAAGGCGTTTTTGACCAGATTTTCAATCACCCAGTTAAACAATGGCGGATTGATTTGGGCTTGCAGTTCATCATCGGCCACCTCCAGTGTAAATTGTACCTGGCGTGAGGCACGGGTACGCAGGTAATCCACTGCTTCTTGCAATACCGGTGCAATCGGTTGGGGATGGAGATCGGGCTTGGACCCGATTTTACTAAACCGCTCCGTAATCAGCTCCAGGCGGTTGATATCCTTTTCCAACTCAGCGATCACCTTGGGGTTGAGGTCCTGCTCCTTGAAATACTCGACCCACCCTACGAGGCTGGAGATAGGGGTACCCAATTGGTGAGCCGTCTCCTTCGACATGCCTACCCACACTTGATTTTGCTCTGCCTTTCGGGCATTACTGAATGCGTAATAGGCCACCAACAAGAAAAAGGCAATAATGCCCAGTTGCACATAGGGGTAAAACTGGATTTGCTGGAGTAGTACGCTGTCTTTGTAATAGATATAATTGACCACCCCTTCTTCCAGCTCCACTTCAATGGGTGCATTCTGGTTGCGCATCGATTCGATCTGCTCGGCCAGGTAGCCGGGGTTGTCTACCCGAGCACTGTCCAGGTTACCATATTCGATCACTGCTCCACTGCTATCGGCATAGATAACCGGCACGGAGGCCGAGTTGACCACCACCTCAGAGATAAAGGAATTGACCACCTTCTTGATCTCCTCTTTGATGGCGCGAAAGAGGTCCGAGTCCTGGTAGTAGATCATATTTTGGGTGAAGTCGGTCTCCATCCGGATAGGTGCATATTCGGTAAACTGCGCCCGCAAGGTGTCTGAAAAAAACATACCCTGTTGGAAGGTGGTGGTATCGTGCAGGTCTTGTACTCCGCTGATGATCGTATCCTCGTTAACAAGAATGCGGGGCAAACCCTCGATACTCAAAAA
>CAJXXO010000213.1 GCA_913062655.1 uncultured Bacteroidota bacterium
ACGGAGCAGGCCATTATCGAACACTTTCTGACAGAACTGGACGAAATTTTTGACGGAAAAGCCTCTCAGCACTACATCAAACACATCATTCAAAACTGGTCCAAAGAACCGTACATCAGGGGTGCTTACGCTTACGCTATTGACGGAAAGAAAAAGCAAGTCATACCAACCTTGCAGGAGCCTGTAGACAACAAGGTGTTTTTTGCCGGTGAAGCCCTCTCCATCGAGAACCAGGCCATGGTGCATGGCGCCTGTGAATCGGCATACCAGGCAGCGGCAACGATGATCACGACATAGTTGATCAAGTAATTACCATTTTATGACCACTAGCGGTACACCCTGTACCTGATTTCTTCCTTTGCTTTTTTTGGCAAACAATCCTTATGAATGGATAGCGTATCTGGCACAAAGCTTTTAAGGCATCAGCATGTATCTCATCGGCTAACCTTGATAGCACCCAATAATCATTCTTTCGTTAACTATATTTGGTGTGATTCTAGTATCTGTGAAGGGGCTACTACCTTTCAGGAATAATACGTAAACACCGACATACATGACACCACAGGACTTCTCCCAACTTTCGGACCAGGAACTGCTGGCTATGGCCAAAAAAGATCGGTCGACAGCTATCCTAAACGCCTTTCTGATCGGTTTTCTCATTGGTATCGTAATCTTCAGTATAGCGGTCAACAACTTTGGGTTTCTGATGCTCATCCCTTTGTACCTGGCCTATAAGCTGGCCAACAACAAATCATTCGATCGCAGAGCCTTCCAAGCTGAGCTGAAATCGAGAAACCTGCAATAAAAAAAGCACCCCGTTTGAGGTGCCTTTCCATGATTTCTTATGGGCAGTTCACTTTCCCTTCTACCCTTTTAAACTTTTACCCTCAGTCGGCTATGGCCTTGATACCCGGCAGCTCTTTGCCCTCCAGGAACTCCAGCATAGCACCGCCACCGGTGCTTACATAGCTCACCTGATCGGCAACGCCCATCTTGTTGACGGCAGAGACACTGTCTCCACCCCCTACTAAGGAATAAGCGCCTTTCTGCGTGGCTTCCGCAACAGCTTGGGCTATGAACTTGGTTCCCTCTGCGAAGGCATCCATTTCAAAGACCCCCATCGGGCCATTCCACAACAAGGTCTTCGACTGGCTGATCACCTTTTTGAAGGCTTCGCGCGCCTCAGGTCCAACGTCCAGTCCCATCCAACCATCCGGAATGGCATCGCTGGCACATGTCTGTGTATTGGCGTCTGCCGCAAAGTTATCTGCACACACCGAATCCACCGGCAGATATAGGTTTACGCCCTTCTTGTGCGCTTGCTCCAGGATGTCTTTCGCGGTATCGAGCTTTTCCTGCTCTACCAATGAGTTACCCACCTGACCGCCTTGGGCCGCAAAGAAGGTATACGCCATACCTCCACCGATGATGATGTTGTCGGCCTTGTTCAGCAGGTTCGTGATGATGGTGATCTTGTCAGACACCTTAGCGCCACCTAAAATGGCAGTAAATGGTGAAGCGCTGTCATGCAGCACCTTGTTGCCATTCTCCACCTCATTGGCCATCAAGTGACCAAACATCTTCTTGCCGGTCTCGAAATAGTCGGCAATAACTGCCGTAGAAGCATGTGCACGGTGCGCTGTACCAAAGGCATCGTTCACGTACACATCACCCAATTTGGCCAACTGCTGCGCAAAGTCTTTGTCACCGGCTTTCTCTGCATCATGATAGCGCAAGTTCTCCAGCAACAACACCTCACCTGTCTGCAAGGCAGCAGCCTTTTCTTCCGCTTCAGCTCCAACACAATCGCTGGCAAAGGCTACGGGCCGACCGAGCTTATCGCTCAGATGAGACACAATATGTTGCAGTGAGAATTTCTCCTCTCGCGCTTTCGGACGACCCAAATGTGACATCAATATCACACTGCCGCCATCGGCCAGGATCTTATTGATGGTAGGCAATGCGCCCCGAATACGGGTATCATCGGCTACCTGAAAATCATCTGTCAATGGGACATTGAAGTCTACCCGAATCAGTGCTTTCTGTCCGGCAAAATCGTGATCAGCAATGGTTCGCATGATTTAGCTCTTTTTCATCACCAATTCCGTCAGGTCGGCCAGACGGGTAGCGTAGCCGGCTTCATTATCGTACCAGCCTACCACTTTCACTAGCGTACCATCTACCTGCGTCAATTGAGAATCGTAAATACAACTGTGCGGGTTTCCAATAATATCAGATGATACAAGCGGCTCATCTGCAAACTGCATGTAGCCATGCAAGTTGGTCTCAGAAGCACGCAAGAAGGCACGCTGCACTTCTTCCAGGTTGGTTTCTTTCTCTACCACACAAGTCAACTCCGTCAATGAGCCATCGATCACCGGTACACGTACGGCACCGCCATCGAGCTTGCCTTTCAATTCTGGCATTACCAGGCCGATAGCTTTAGCCGCTCCGGTTGAAGTAGGTACTATGTTGAAGGCGGCTGCACGGGCTCTGCGCAAGTCTTTGTGCGGACCATCCTGAATATTTTGGTCCGCTGTATAGGCATGGATAGTAGTCATAAAGCCCTTTACAATACCAAAATTGTCGTGCAGGGTCTTCACCATAGGTGCCAGACAGTTGGTAGTGCACGAAGCGTTGGAAAGCAGCGTATCATCTGCTGTAACTTCCTCGTCATTCACACCGAGTACAACTGTTTTAATACCCCCTTGTGCGGGAGCCGAGAGCAAGACTTTTTTGGCACCGGCTGTGAGGTGCTTGCCCATTGTCTCCTCATTGCGGAAGCGCCCGGTACATTCGAGTACGACATCCACCTGCATATCCGCCCAAGGCAACTTTGCCGGATCCGGTTCAGCAGTGACCGTGATCGCTTTGTCGTCAATGAACAGGCTGTTCTCGTTCGCCTTCACTTCTTTGTTGAATTTACCCTGCGCAGAGTCGTACTTCAACAGGTGCGCAAGGGTATAATTATCTGTCAGGTCGTTAATCGCTACGATTTCAATACCGGGTCGATCGATCAAAGAACGAAGAACCAATCTTCCGATACGTCCAAAACCATTAATGGCAACTTTCATTGTAGAATAGGGTTTAGTTAGCTAAATATTGCATGCGTTGCAAAGTTAGCAGGCGCCCCATACTACACAAGTGATTAAGGTCAATATTTTTTATGGGCAAAGTTTTTGAAAATTGGGAAAGCTGTTATCTTTGTGCCCGCACTAACCACAATGGCCCGTTCGTCTAGGGGTTAGGACGCCAGGTTTTCATCCTGGTAACAGGGGTTCGAATCCCCTACGGGCTACTAAAACCCTGATTATCAACTGATAGTCAGGGTTTTTCTTTTTTGCACAGCTCATTCCATTCTCTCTGCTTTTCGTTCACCATCGATTTTAAGCTATTCGCCATTAGCAAGCTACCCTTGGCTAACAAGTAGGCGTATCGGCTAGTGTCGCCATCTACATTTGGGTCATCATTTTCACAAAAACCCAATACAAGATGAAAACACTATTCTTTCTCGTAAGCTTTTTTTGTTTATCGTGGGCCTACAGTCAGGCTCCTGAAGGACTGAACTACCAGGCAGTAGCACGTGACGGCAACGGTACCTTATTGCAGAATCAATCTGTTGATGTACAATTTTCCATCCGTTCCGGCTCTGCCAATGGCTCTGTAGTCTATGCCGAAAACCACACCCTATCCACCAATGACTATGGGTTGTTTACCGCCATAATTGGCGAAGGAACTCCTTCTCAAGGCACCTTTGCCGCTATCGATTGGGGCACCAACAGCTACTACCTGCAAGTAGAGGTGGATGCCGGCAGTGGTATGGTGGACATGGGCACCACTCAATTGATGAGTGTACCCTATGCCTTGTACGCCAAGTCTGCCGGAAATGCAGCCAACTACAATGCCGGTACGGGCATCAGCATAAATGGAAACACCATCTCCAACACGGGCGATACCAACCCGAATGATGACATCAATACGGGTACTGCAGCCGGTGGCGACCTCTCAGGTACTTTCCCTAGCCCAAGTGTAATCGCTATCCAAGGACGAAGCATCTCTACCAATGTACCGGCAAATGGACAGGTACTGAAGTGGAATGGTAGTGCATGGGCACCGGGAAATGACAACTCAGGTGGTGGAAGTTTTAATCCAGGTACAGGTATTTCAATTTCTGGATCAACCATTAGCGCTCAAAACAGCCAAGCCATTTGGAATGCTAATGAGCTGCAAGGCCGAAGCATCTCTACAAACGTGCCCGCGAATGGTCAGGTACTGAAGTGGAATGGTAGTGCATGGGCGCCAGCCACAGACGCCACCGGTGGTGGAAATAGTATTTGGACACAAAATGGTAACCACATCAACTACACTACCGGTCACGTTGGTATTGGCACAACGAACCCGGGCAGACCATTGCATGTAAACGGTCGTGGCCGTTTCTCTGATGGCGGTGAGTTTTTCGATATTGAAACAAATGGAACCGGACAACTCGGCTTCTACCCTAACGGAGCGATCAATGCAGCCATGACAATTGACGATGATGCTGACTACGTAGGCTTGTATCGCAATACACCGCTTACCTCAAGTTCTCATTTTGATATCAATTCTGATGCGGCTGCCAACACTTACGGAGGCATGTACATCAACACCAACTCTACACAAGCCAAGCCATTCTATGGATATGCTACAGGTGGTTTATCGCGTGCCTGGACGTATTACGATGGCGCCACCAACCAATTGCGCTTGAACAACAATGGAGACCACCTGGTGATAGCCAATAATGGCAACATAGGTATGGGTACATCCAACCCAACCAAGACATTGGATATTGCGGGCACTCTATTGGTAAACAATGGGTCGGCTTCAATAGCCGCTAATGAAGCCAGTAGCCCTGAATTTGTTGAAATAACAAAGAACAATATGGTCACTGGTCGGGATCTGATTACATTGCAAGTGCAAACCAATGCACCCGATAATGGGCAGTTCATCGAATTTCAGAGAGGAAATGCTATTGAAGC
>CAJXXO010000214.1 GCA_913062655.1 uncultured Bacteroidota bacterium
GTACCACATGTTTGCGATGAATACCAGGAAAAGCCTCCTCCACCCACACACCATCATGCCCCGCACTGTAATTGGTAAAGTCTGGTGTCCCGAGATTGTGCACCAGCTCGCCTGCTTCATTTTCTATAAAAGCTTTCCCTCCTCCCTGATATCGATAGGTAACACCATCCTTTAATGTTAACCCCAGTAGCCCCTTGGCCAAATCAATAAAGGTAGGTATCGGTTGCTGCTGTGCCGCAAAGCGATGCGGCTGCTGGTCTATGGGGTGCAATCGCTGGTCAATGGTCACCCACCGGCCATCTTTTTCATAATGAATGGCGCCATAGGATTGCTGTCGAACGATCTCTTTACCGTTGCTGCCTCGTTTTACAAACAGGCGAGAATCTTTGGTTCGCTCTTGCAGCAATTCATCATACCCTCCGGTAGAAGCATTGAAGGGTCGTATGCCAAACTCCGGGTGGGTCTGCCATGCTTCAGGAGTTACCTCCTTCAGATAGTCATCAACATATTTTTTTGCCGGCTCTTCGAAGTAGTGCAGGTTCAAGGTCTCTTCATCCAGGTGAGACTGTCCCATCCCTGAAAAGGCGGTTAGTAAAAAGGTAGCCCCTAGAACGGTATGGAGAAAGCGCGTCATCTTATCGGATCAACGTCACATTGCCTGACTCAATCTGTTCCTCTCCCTTATCGTCCCGGAAGCTCACTGTCCAGGTGTACACTCCTAACTCGGCCGGCTCCCCTTGATAGGTACCATCCCAGCCCATGGTTGGATCATTGGTTTCAAACAGCAGTTCCCCCCAGCGATTGTATACCCGGAAGTAGATCAACTCAAAGTCGTAGCCCAACAACTCAAATCGATCGTTCAGGTTATCACCATTAGGGGTAAAAGCATTCGGCACTTCCAACACGTATCCACAACCGATCTCAACCACTTCGATGGTTTTCTCGTCTACACAAGGTTCATCATCCCGGAATATCTGGACTGTATACACACCCGGTTCTTCCACCGTAATGCTATCTGTCGTTTCACCAGTGCTCCATTCGTAGGTGGCTTCACCACTGAACCCAGACCCCAGTCGCACCGACTGATTTCGACATAACTCTACCGTGTCTTCCGTCACCGCAGCCTGATCCAATAGTATTGTTACGGTATCACGCATTTGACACTCCCCTTCATTTTCTACAAAGAGCTCATACGTGACATTCTGTGTTGGGGTAAAGGTAAATGACTGGTCGCGGCTGGCAATACTATTGCCTCGCAACCAGAAATAGGCCGCCATACTATCAGGACCTGTCAAGGTCACCTCTTCGCCAGCGCAAATGGTAATTTCATCCTCCAGGTCAATTTCCGGGTAGGGATATACCGTTATCTGGTTAAAGCCAAAATCAAGTCCGCACTTATTGAGGGCCTCCAATTGCATCAGGAAAGTGCCGAGGCTATCCCAGACTACAGTCAACTGGTTGTTGGTCGTATCCAATATCTTGCCTCCTCCATCGAGCTCCCATTCATAAAAAGTCTCTGCCAGGAAATCTACCTCGTAGGTGATCGTATCGCCCAAGCAGGCGTTGCCTCCCGGCCTAATATCTACATCTGGTGGTGTGATCACAATAAACTCTGCATAGTCAGACCAAGGGCCATAGCAGCCAAAGTTTATTTCCCGAACCCTGGCGCGTAGTGTACCCGCAAAACCTGACAAGTTGACCAACAATTGATTGCCCGGCCAGATGAAGGGTTGTCCATTATTCAAACTCGGGGATTGCCACTCGTATTCACTTTGCGGATTAACGGGTGCAAACCCAAAGCCTCCCACATCACCGAAGCAATAGACGCTATCCAGCGGAAAAACGGTAGCCGGTGTTTCAGAGGGGGCGCCAATAGTAAGACGCACCAACGATCCTAACATATTCCAATCGTTGTTGGCGCTATCGGCCACCACACGTATATAATACATTCCCGGGGCGATACCCAGACTGAGCAATTGCCCGAGTGGCGGAATCGTAATGATAATGGATGTATCGGCCGTATCAACCGTAGCCCCCAGCCCGCCAACATTTACCAGGCCGAAGGTCATGCTGCTGCGTACCTCCACATCAAAGGTATTCCCCTGGAAGTATTGTTGGTTTTGATTCCAGGTATTGATGTCAACTTCTACGGTATCACTGGCACTGGTAGATTCATCGATACATACTGATATGTCTAATCGCTCATTGGTGGTAATATCGCAATCGCGAACACAGAACGGCCCATACAATGATCCTATGGCGGTTGGACTATTGGAATTTACCCGTATGAAATAACCACAACCGGGCGGCACATTCGTAGGGATCAAACCGCTGACGTTTCCGGGAGGAAAAGCAGGATAGGCATTGGGGTCTGGAATAGACCCAATGATGAATGGGTTGGCAAACGAACCCGTGGAGTCGGAAAGTTCAGCGGTGTAGATATTATTGGGGTTGTATACGCCTGTTGAGTTGAACGGTACATCAATCACACTCCCCACGCATATCGTATCCGGATCGAGTAGCACTACCGGTTCGCGCGTAGTGATAATATTCGGACAGTCTTCCACTTCAAAACAGATACTTACGGTACCTGTCACGCGAGGCAATGGCGCGATCCTGTCAATCCGAACGCGATAACAAGTATCCTCTACTGTTTGTGGAGGGATACCCAGCGAAACGGCTACTGAGTTGTGCGCACTATTGATGGTAAGTACACCCAGATTGGTCGAGTTGTTGAAGCTACCACCCGGCTCGCTCAAAAAGAACCTGTAGGTTCCGGCACACACCGAATCGGATAAGGAGGCCAGCACGATCAGACTACTTCCACGACACACCGGATCGGGAATGACAGTATTAACATTGATCTGAATGGGATTATTCACCTGATCGTAGGTTCCTACTACAATGACCTCATCCACCGACATGGAAGTATTGGTTGTACCGCCTACCGGGTTCACCCAGCGAAAGCCAAAACGCAAGGCTTCTACATCATCGAATGCTGGATTCTGAATCACCTCATACTTCCAGCGGTCCTGATTCCAGTATCGTGCGGCACCGGTTTTTATCCAGGGTCCACCGTTGCGGCTATAGTAGACTTCGCCATAAGCATTGGCATTGCCTTCGCAGAGCCAGAAAAAGGAAAGTTTCACATCGGTGATCGCCTTGGTACAGATGGGATCTGTCATGGCAGCAAAAACATCCGAAGCACTATTGGGATCCCAATTCGCATTGGCTACTCCGTTACTGGCTGCTGCCTTGGTATCGTGAATGTGCAGATAGCGGCTAAATGGCGATCCGCTTATGGTGCCGCCACCGGCAATGCTATCCTGCCCGATCGTGTTGCCATACAAGGGCACACCACTGAACTCATCGTTGATGATCCATTGGTTGTCACCGGTATTGGCAAAATTGGTATCGCTATTTAGTGTAAAAGTGTTTCCCGAACCGACATTAAAGTCCTCCGCAAACAACTGAATGTTCTGCGCTGAGAGCGTTACAGATGTCAAAAGTCCAAAAACAAGGGTGTAGAGCAATCTGATCATAGGCTGCGGTCGCGTTTGTGGCAAGCTTGAAAATTAACAAAATACAGGCAATATAATGTTCACTACCATGTAAAGACCTGTAATCCTGTGGATATTATTCAGCTACGACTAAAAATTGGCTTTCCCAACGCTGTCCACGATCATCCACCAGTGTCAACGTGTATTCGCCAGGCGACAGGTGCACCGGTAGCTGATGAAAAGCTGTGGTTTGGCCTACATACCGCTCATTGAGATGCCAATACAACTGAGCTGAAGTGCGGGCATGTACTGCCTCCAGTACGGCCGGTTGCGGCTGGCCGCTAACATCACGAGGCAGAAACAATTGGGCGCCCGGCTGTGGATAGATGACCCGCAACGCAGCCGCCTCTTCTCCGCTGCAGTTGGCATGCCAATCCGGTGTGGTGGGATAGTTGGGATGGCGCTGTTGGTAGAAATAAGCCAGGTTGGGCGGCAATTGAAACAATGTATCCCTCAGGGCTTGGGCCATGGGATAACAATCGGCTGACACTTGTAAGCCCGAGGGTGATAAAAAAATGGGCTGATGGTAGGGACATACCGGAGCGACAGTAGCTGCCGCAGGCAACTGCATTGTGTCGCTTGTGGGACAAAAGCGACTTACCCGATGGCCACTGGCCTTGCAGATCGCCATGGATAGCTGATCGTCATGCGGAGGGGCAAACCAAGGACTGCTGGGCAAAGCAGATAAAACATCAAACAGTATGGGTGCTGCTGCGGTGGTGCCCGTAAGGGTGGGACGCCCTTCCCCGTCAGCATTACCCGCCCATACACCCACTACATATTGCGGTGTAACGCCCACTGCCCATGCATCGCGGTGTCCAAAGGAAGTGCCGGTTTTCCATGCCACTTTTTGCCCGGATGAGAAATTGGCCCATGCCGCCTCTTCTGCGGGCCGCTTTACTTGGGTAAGCATATCCAAAACAGCATACAAGCTGCCCGCCCGGTGATGCGTAGAATAGGGGAAACGGGTATCTCTCTCCGAAGCGGGCAGCAACCGCAGCGGTTGGTAGGGTTCAGCAGGATAAGTGCCGGATGCATTGAATGCCCGCAAACTATAAGCCATGCCCCTGTACGCAGCCACCAGATCTACGAGTGTAACCTCCGCCCCTCCGAGAATAAGACTGAGTCCATATTCCTCGGCCGGTCGATACAGGGTGGTGAGCCCCATGCGCTCCAGGCGGTGTTTAAATCGTGCTACCCCAAATTCCTGCAACAGCAATACAGCCGGCACATTAAGCGACCTGGCCAGCGCATCGGCTGCAGGCACTGCTCCATCATAACTGTGGTGGTAATTTTCCGGGGTGAAGCTACCGTAGTAAACAGGTACATCAGGGAGTAACTGCTGCGGTGTGATTAGCCCTTCGTCCAGGCTTTCCAGCCATAAAAAGGGTTTTAGAATACTCCCAGAGCTTCTCGCTGCGCGCGC
>CAJXXO010000215.1 GCA_913062655.1 uncultured Bacteroidota bacterium
CAAACTGATGATGGGTAGCCCGGTTTGCGCATCGCGGCCATCTTCCACATGCGCACCGGCATCGGCTTCGCCACGGAAACCATGCTCCGGGGCGAAGATGGTCGCTACTTGTACCCCTTCTGCCAATAGAAAATCTACCAGGTGCTGATTGCCCACTCGTGAGGTGTGGTTGACCACCAGGCCAACCGTTTTACCTTCCAAAGCGGGCAAATACAATTCGGGGCGTTCTGCACCTACGATGACAGGAGCATCTGCCACCGGTTCACTCGTTTGTCCGGTGGAGGTACAACTCCACAGCAATAAAGGGATCAGGAATAGTCGTATTAGCATGGTATAAAGATAATGGGTGGATAACGTTGGCGATGAAAAGTTATTGACCCACACGTTCGAGCCACCTTTTCCCGTTAGTTTTGCGCCATGGCCAAAAAGAACACCGCTTGGTTTATCGCCCAACGGATGGCATTCAGCCGTCAGCAGTCGTTTTCGCGACTGATCATTCGCATTGCGGTGGTGGCCATTATGCTGAGTGTGACGGTCATGCATCTCTCTACTGCGCTGGTGCAGGGGTTTCAGCAAGAGATCAGCACCAAGATGTTTGGCTTCTGGGGGCACATTCAGGTGACCAAGTTTGACCGCAACAGCTCATTTGAGAATTCACCTATTCCGTCTGAGCAGGCCTTTGTTCCGGTGCTCGATACCATGGAAGGCATTCGCAATGTGCAGGCCTATGCCACCAAGCCTGGCATTCTGAAAGAGGGCGACAACATTGATGGTATCATCCTGAAAGGGGTGGGCTTTGATTACCACTGGGATTTTCTGGCGCAGCAGCTGGTAGAGGGCCGTCTGCTGGACCTGCCGGCCGATACGATGGCCTTCGAGATTTTGATCAGTCAGACCACCGCCAACCGACTGCGGCTATCGGTGGAGGACCGCTTGACGGTCAACTTTATCGATCCAGAAACGCTGCGCATCCGCAGCAGGCGATTTAGCATAGTGGGCATTTACAATACCGGCATTGCAGAGTCGGACAAGCTGTTTGCACTGGTGGATATCCGGCAGATCCAGCGGCTTAACAATTGGGGGCCAAATCAAGTGGGCGGCTATGAGGTCTTTATTGACGACCTCGACCAACTACAAGCCATGGAGCGAAAGGTGTACTATGAGTTGCCCGCATCCCTCAACTCCCGAACCATTGAGCAGTTGCAGCCCACCATCTTCGATTGGCTCGAACTGCAAAGTACCAATGAAGTGGTCATACTCGTGCTCATGATCATTGTAGCCATTATCAATATGATCACGGCATTGCTCATCCTTATCCTGGAAAGGACCAATATGATCGGCATTCTCAAAGCGCTGGGTGGCGGTAATGGCTTGATTCAGCGCGTATTCCTGATCAACGCTACCTACATTGTGGTGGTGGGTTTGGTATTGGGCAATCTGGTAGGGTTGGGGCTGGCCGGACTGCAGGATCAATTCGGTTTTATTCAGCTACCTGAAGAGACCTATTATGTGTCCACAGCACCTGTCGCCTTCAACTGGCTCAGCATCGGCCTGATCAATATCGGTACACTATTCGTTTGCCTGGTCGTGCTGATCATTCCTTCCTTTCTCATCAGCCGCATTCAGCCGATCAAGGCGATACGGTTTAATTAGGAAATAGCAACTGTCGTAGGATCAAGGTGAGAGGCAGCATACGGATGATTTATTCTTCCGGCTCTCGCTTTGCAGCTCTTATATTTAATAATTCAATTTGATTAGCTTCCGAATTGAAGCGATAGGTCAAAATGTTATGCTTATCAATTGCCCCACGATATACATGCTGTTGCTTTTCGGATCGTTGTAATAGTTGTGGGTATTCGGCAAGTAATTGGAGAAAATGATCTGTATTGTCAATGAAGCGCTGAACCTCTGCCTCTGTCCAATTGGATTCGATGTAAGTGATTATTTCTTCAAACCCCGCTAATGCTCTGGGTGTCCAAACAATCTTTATGGCCATTTACGGTATTTTTTCATAACCTCTTCATGGGGTATCACTTCACCTCTGTCGGCCTGTGCTAGACCTTCTTCTATTTCAGTGCGCTCTTCAATGGTAATTTGATCCCACCAATCTGATGTGCTGGCTCGCAGGGTTTTTATCTTATCGATTATTTCTTCATCCTTCACCTGTGCCAACCACTGAATAAGACTAAGTTTTTCTGCTTCAAGGTTCATCATTACCGCTTTGTTATTAAAGATATGGTATTACAAGTAGGTTTAAAAGTCTGATCAGTTACCGATTTGCAAGTCTCATTTAACTGTGTCCAGTTTCCGAAGAAACCTACTGGTTGTTTATGGCCCGGTGGCCTTTAATTGGCCCGTCATTGTTTGATTAATGTAAGCACGTACCTGTTTTGCCTGGAGATGCTGATTATTCCGATCGGCCGTATTCAGCCGATCAAGGCGATCCGGTTTAATTAACGAGCTACTACTTAGTATATTTCGATTTAGTGCGCGACTTTCAACTTTGAACCTTCAACTTTGAACTGATTTTTACCCTTTTTTATACCCATACGGACAGTGCCGGCACCCGCTTTTGCAGCAGTAACCGCGCTCGCGGAGGTATTTCTCCGTGAAGACGTAGAAGCCATTTTCAATGTAGTAGTCGATGCCTTCGACCAATCGTTTCTTGCTCATCGTGTAGCATTACCGGTGTAGGTATGCGGAGATAAAGCTTTCAGTTGGCGTTTGGTTTCGTCATCGATCGACAAGTTATCGACAAAGGCATCGATCTCGGCCTGGCTGACGGCAGCCCCCTTACGGGTCAGGGCTTTCAATTGCTCATATGGATTTTCTACCCCTTTTGCGCGGAGGATGGTCTGGATCGCCTCTGCGATCACCATCCAGTTCTTGTCGAGATCAGTTTTGATAGTCTCCTCATTAAGCATCAATTTCCCTAAGCCTTTACGAATCGCCTGAAACGCAATGCCACTATGTGCAAAGGGAACACCTATGTTGCGGATCACAGTGGAGTCTGTTAGGTCACGCTGCAAGCGAGAGATCGGCAGTTTGGTGGAGAGATGCTCTAGCACAGCATTAGCCAGTCCCAGGTTACCTTCAGCATTTTCAAAGTCGATGGGGTTGACTTTGTGCGGCATGGCACTGGAGCCGACTTCGTCAGGATTCACCCGCTGGCGGAAATACTCCATCGAAATGTAGGTCCACACATCACGGCATAGGTCGATTAGGATGGTATTGATCCGTTTGGCGACATCAAAGAAAGCCGCGAGGTGATCGTAATGCTCGATCTGTGTGGTCACCTGCTGGCGATCGAGGTGGAGCTTTTCCCGGAGGAAGGTGTTGGCAAAGCTTACCCAGTCGATATGGGGATAGGCGATATAGTGAGCGTTGAAATTGCCTGTGGCCCCTCCAAATTTTCCCGACACGGGTGTTTGGTCGAGCATTTTAAGCTGTGCCTGCAAGCGATCCACAAATACGGCTAACTCTTTACCCACACTGGTAGGCGAGGCGGGTTGTCCGTGGGTGCGTGCCAACATGGGCACTGTCTTCCATTCCTCGGCCAGGGCTTGCAGTTCATCAATCACCTGCTCAACTGCCGGGCGGTAGTCCGTGTCGATGAATTGGCGGATAGCCGCAGGTACTGCCGTATTGTTGATGTCTTGAGAGGTCAGCCCAAAGTGGACAAACTCCTTATGTGCACCTAAGCCATAGGCCGATAATGCTTCTTTTACGAAATACTCCACCGCCTTCACATCGTGGTTGATCTTCTTCTCGATGTCCTTGATCTCTTGTGCATCGGTTACGTCAAAATCTTGGTACACCGACCGAAGCTTGGGAAAGGCGGCCTTATCCACCGACTGTAGCTCAGGCAGAGGCAGCTCACACAGGGCGATAAAATACTCGACCTCTACAAACACGCGGTACTTGATCAGGGCAAACTCAGAAAAGAAGGCAGCGAGGTCATGGACTTTGTTGCGGTAGCGGCCGTCCACCGGACTAATGGCCGTAAGTTCTGACAGGATCATGATGCAGAATTGGTTAGCTTTGACCGCAAAGTTAATCATTGTTTATGCGGCATTTTCATCGCGCCCTGGTAATCCTTTCCCTCTTTCTATCTCCTCATTTTGTAATCGCGCAAGGCATCGAAATTGATGCGGTCAACCAAGTCACTAGCAGTGTAGTAGGGCAGACAGATACCTTGTCGCTGACGGTAAGCAATTACCTGACGAATGACACGGTTACAGTCGATTTAGTGGCATGGTGCATGGATTGCCAATTATCAGCGGACTCGGTTATCGTGCCCAATGGTGCATCCCGACCTGTGGCACTCTACTTTACACCCAGACACAATATTGACTATCCTGTCTTTGTCTTTGCCCTGCCCCAAAATGGGCTGGGATCTGATGCTGAAGGCACACTAGTGTCTGTCGATTTCCAGGAAGCCTACTACAGTAGCACACAAAATCTATGGGAGGAGGACCTCAAGCAAGAGTTGCAAAGCATCATCAGCAGTCCGTATGTCAACAAGGGCTATAGCGGTGCGCGGGATGAGATGTATATGGTGATAGACAATCAAAGAGTAAATGGTCAGGGTGCAGGCACAAACACCCTCGAATGTGTGTACACCGGCACTACGGTTACCGGCTACAGCAACCGTACAGCCGCACAAAACCAGGGCTTCAATACAGAACACACCTTCCCACAGGGCACGTTCAACTCCAATGAACCGATGCGGGCCGACTTGCATCATCTATTCCCAACTACCATTTCTTCGAATGGTGAGCGGGGTAACAAAGAATTTGGCATTGTCAACAACCCCACATGGCAGGTCGGTGGCTCCAAGTCCAATAGCTCCACTTTTGAGCCAAGAGACCAGCAGAAAGGGCCGGCTGCACGGGCGATGTTGTACTTCCTGATTCGCTACCAAAACTACCAGGGCTATGTAGGCGCCAGCGATCAGACCATCCTGAA
>CAJXXO010000216.1 GCA_913062655.1 uncultured Bacteroidota bacterium
AAAGACAATTGCACGCAGACTATCCGAAAGCAAGAATGGGGCACCACATTTCTACCTCACCATATCCATCAATATGGATAAGGCAGTGGCAGCTCGCAAAGGCCTCAACGAATTGTCACCCGTGAAAATCTCCTACAACGACATGGTGATTAAGGCGGTGGCAACTGCCTTACGCCAGCATCCACAGGTCAATGCTAGCTGGCTGGGCGACTCTATCCGCTACCACGAGCACATTCACATTGGTATGGCCGTGGCGGTTGAAGAAGGATTGATTGTACCCGTAATTCGATTTGCAGACAACAAGTCATTGTCTCACCTCGCAGCCGAAACCAAGGATTTGGCAAACCGGGCACGGAACAAGCAATTGCAACCGGATGATTATGCAGGTAACACCTTCACTGTCAGCAACCTGGGTATGTATGACATTGAAGAATATACGGCCATCATCAACCCACCTGATTCATGCATTATGGCAGTAGGTACAATCAATCAAAAACCCGCTGTTATCGATGGTGAGATAAAGCCGGCACACATCATGAAGGTGACCTTATCCTGTGATCACCGCGCTGTGGATGGTGCACTGGGGGCACAATTCCTACAAACCTTCAAGGCACTGATGGAAGACCCTGTGCGCATGCTCATCTAGGCTAGACGGTTACCCGTACGATTTGCTTGATCGGTATCTGTATGCCGTTCTTCAAAAGCACCCAACGGTTGGTAAGGCCCCACACGGTGGTAACCACCTGTTTCAACCCATCTTGTGTCTGGAAGGTGATGGTCACCTTGTGACGATAAGTATTGCCCATCACCATGGCTTTGAACAGATCACGTGAGCGCTGCTCCTGTTCATGCTGGGAGAGCACCTCCTGTGGCTCGAAGCGAAAACCATGAATCGCCTCTTTTGCCACTGTCTCGGGTACAAGTACAGTCATTTCGTTCGATTTATTGCGTAAAGAATCAGAGAAAAGCCACTTGTAAAATAGCAATCTTAACATTCATTCACAAATGAAAAGCGGTAAAGCATCATTATCAAATTCCTAATTTAGTCCCACCTAAAAGAAGTGTATGCTTTCGGTAGCGGAAGAAAACTACATCAAGTGCATTTTTAAAAAGTCGGAGCGATCCTTAGCCGCTGTGAGCACCAATGCCATTGCGGAGGCCATGCAGACAAAGGCAGCCAGTGTGACCGATATGCTGAAACGCCTGTCTGAAAAGGAATTGCTGCACTATAAAAAATACAAAGGTGTACGCTTGACTGCGGCAGGCAATGAGGTGGCCAAGCAGTTGGTGCGCAAGCATCGGCTATGGGAGGTATTTTTAGTTGAAAAGCTCGATTTCAGTTGGGATGAGGTGCATGATATTGCCGAAGAGTTAGAGCATATTTCATCAGATGAACTCACCGAGAAGCTAGATAAGTTTTTAGGCTATCCTAAATATGATCCGCATGGTGATCCTATACCCGATCAGGAAGGAAACATAAAATACCGTTCAAAGGTGACGCTAAAAGAACTGGAAGTGGGAGAAACCGGCCATGTAGTCGGTGTACGCGATAGTTCCGCCACTTTTCTCCAATACCTGGATGAAGTCCGCATTACCCTCGGCAGCACCTTGACCTTACGCAACCGCTTTGCCTTCGATGGCTCTGTTCAAATTGAATTGGCAGATGGCCGGGCGCTGGTACTTAGCGAGCAAGTCGCCAAGAATCTTTACATCACCGTGAATAGCTAACCCATGCTGGACACTTGCCAACCAGGTGATACCCGTCATTATCAGATTACAGTACGCGAGTCGGATACGGCCTCCTTTGCAGATACGGCTCACCTGGAAGGCGGTGGAGCGATCCACCCTTTCTATGCCACCTTTGCCCTGGCCCGCGATGCAGAATGGGTCTGTCGTTTATTCGTGCTAGATATGAAGGAGTCGCACGAAGAAGGTATTGGTACGATGGTATCCGTTTATCATCGTGCTCCGGCCAAAGTGGGTGATGTGGTCCAATTTACCGCTACCTTACAAAAGGTGGAACGAAATACCGTACGCTGCACTTATACTGCCTACGTAGGCGATCAATTGATAGCCGAAGGCGAACAAGAACAGAAAATAATAACAAAGGAGAAGGTGCAACGCCTGATCAACGGATAGCAATATGGCGAAGCAGAAAATAGCAGATGACCGGACTGTGATTGCCCAGAATAAGCGGGCCACCTACGACTTTGAAGTAGTAGATACCTACACGGCCGGACTGAAGCTCACCGGCACAGAGGTGAAGAGCGTGCGGGGCGGAAAAGCCAGCCTGGGTGAGGGCTACTGTTATTTTAAAAAAGGAGAGCTGTTTGTAAAAAACATGCACATCCCCGAGTATAAAATGGGGAACCTCAACAATCACGAGCCGAAGCGAGAGCGAAAACTGCTCCTCACCAAGCGGGAGCTACGCAAACTCGAAGCCAAGGTGAAGGAAAAAGGATTTACCATTGTCCCTCTCGAGCTTTTTATCTCCGACAGAGGCCTCATCAAACTGGATATTGCCCTGGTGCGCGGTAAAACCAAAGGCGACAAACGCCAATCCATTAAGGCCAAAGATATCAAGCGCGATATGCAGCGCGAACTGGAACGCTACCGCTAAAAGAACAACGAAATATTAAACCCTGTAGCCCCGCCCATGGCTACTTTTAACTCCTGAATGCCTGCAGTACCGGTGAAAGTTTCCGTACTGGTGCTCGTTGATTGTCCGGGAGGAGTAACCGCAGTAACCTGATCCACCGTCCAGTCGCCCTCCGTTTGTGTATACATCGGCCCGAAGGAGAACTCACCTCCGATTGAGAGGTTGTCGGTAATGAAGAAGTTGATGCCCCCAATCAGTTGCAATTGTGCACGCCACCCCCCCGGCAGCGTCAGTTCACGAACCGTTTCCACCTCACTACCGGCTTCCATCGCTACACGCTCTTCCACGCCATTTACCGTGCTGAAATAGCCAAAATTCAATTGCAATCCGCCATAGGGATCAATTCTCCGGGCATTGGAGGCATAATGCTGCTCATAGCCCACACCAACACTGGCTGACCACAAGCTCAGCTCATCCCGACTGAAGGCTGCACCCACCGGATCCGTGGTAGAGGTGCGGTCCATGAATCCTACACCAAGGGCTACCCGCAGTACTTTGTCTGCATCCACATAATAACGGAAAAACAACATATCCTGTGGGAGCAGCGCATCCAGGTCATTTACCAACTGCCCATTGACCGACACAGGTGAATTGATGGGCAGGCCGGCCAAAGGACTTTCCTGAAAGGAATGCAGCCCGATATTGGCCAAGCCATTCAAATTGAACATAAAACCTTTATCCCCCTTTTCCGGCTTCATCTGCGCAGCGGCAGAGAGACTTAAAAAAGCCAGGGTTACCATAGCTAATGCAATGCGTGTCATAGTTCTCCTTTTATCGTACCGCTCCTTTGAGCATAGGCACAAATTTAAACCGATCAAATTCTTCTGTCTTGTATTCTTCTTCCGCCACTCTGGTGATGCGCAACATTTGCTGCGTATCGCCTTCCCCCAGGGGTATTACCAAGCGGCCGCCCACCTTCAACTGGTCGAGCAAGGTTTGCGGCACTTCTGGTGCTGCGGCTGTTATAATGATACCATCATAAGGGGCGAAGGCCGGCAAACCGGCAAAGCCATCCCCAAAAAAACAACGGATATTGGTATAGCCCAGTTGTTTGAGCAGCTTACGCGCCTTATCGGACAAAGACTTATGCCTTTCGATGGTGTACACCTTGCTGACAAGCTCTCCCAATACCGCAGCCTGATAGCCGGAACCGGTGCCGATCTCCAGTACCGAGTCAGTAGGCTTGAGCTGTAGCAGCTCCGTTTGAAAAGCCACCGTGTAGGGCTGAGAGATGGTCTGGCCTGCCCCGATCTTGAAGGCCGTATCATCGTAAGCAAATTTCACAAAGGCTTCATCCAGATACCAATGGCGTGGGATACGCTCCATTGCTTCCAACACGCGTTTATCCTGTATACCCTTCTTCGCCAATTGTGCGATCAACTTTTTGCGCATGCCTTTATGCCGGTATGTATCTGGTCGTTGCACCATGTTGCCGCCAAAAATACAATTTCCGACAGGCAATGTAGGCGTGAAAATGGAAGCGAGGGTATAAAAAGAAAGAACCGATCACGTGTCCTCGATCGGCTCTTCCCGGAACTTGAAACTGGCGATTTCAAGTAATTCTTACAACGATGGTTAGGTGTTACAACGCGAAAGTAGTTCCCCTAATGTTGGACAAATGTTAAGGTTCTGTAGTCTTAACGTAAGAAGGGTTAAATCTGAAGGTTGCCCCACCTTCTTTGCCCGATTATATCCGCTACCGGACTTACGAATGGGCATTGATTCACCTATATTTGCGCAAAAGCTCCTTACATGGTACAGATCAAATTTGGTACAGATGGATGGCGAGCCCTAATCGCCCACGATTATACAACGGATAACGTAGCTCGCGTAGCCATGGGAACAGCCCTGTGGCTAAAAAAACACTATGATGCCCCCAAGGTGGTAATCGGTCACGACTGCCGCTTTGGTGGACCTATGTTTACTGAGGTAACCGCCAAGGTCCTGGCGGAGCAAGGTGTGCAGGTGGTTATTGGGGAAGGCATTACTACCACTCCAATGGTGTCCATGGGCACCAATCGCCTGGATGCCCACATGGGAGTGGTCATCACGGCCAGCCACAATCCGCCTACCTACAATGGGTACAAACTTAAGAGTGCAGAAGGCGGCCCCAGCGATCCGGCCGATGTCACCGCGGTAGAAGAACTGATACCCGATGCAGCCACGATACCGGCAGCGCCCTTGCAGACCTATATTGATAAGGGTGCTGTTTCCTACACCGACCTTCAGCAGATGTATGTTGATGAAGTAAAGGCCAAATTCGACCTGGCGGCCATCAAGAATGCCGGAATTGGAGTG
>CAJXXO010000217.1 GCA_913062655.1 uncultured Bacteroidota bacterium
TGTATTGCACTACGTAGAAAACAATAAGCCTTGCAAGGATGGCGACATACTGTTGATGGATATCGGGGCTGAATATGCCAACTATGCCTCCGACCTTACCCGCTGTATTCCCGTTAACGGACGGTTTACAGATCGGCAGAAAGCCGTATACAATGCAGTGCTGAGCGTTCAGCAGGATAGCATGCAACTTCTCCGCCCGGGTGTCTATTTGGATGATTACCACAAGCAAGTGGGTGAATTGATGGAGAAGCAGTTGGTTGATTTGGGCTTACTGACGCTTGATGACATTAAAAACCAGGATCCCAAATGGCCGGCTTACAAGCAATTCTTCATGCACGGCACTTCCCATTTCATCGGGTTGGATACACACGATGTGGGGCTTTGGCATGAACCGATCCAGCCGGGCATGGCCTTCACCGTAGAACCGGGTATATATATACGTGAGGAGAGCCTCGGCATTCGTATTGAAAATGACATTGTCATCACCGAGGATGGCTATGACGATCTCATGGCCGATATCCCTATTCAGGCTGAAGAGATCGAAGACTTAATGAACCAATAATTATAAGGCTACCTCCACCGGAGGTTCCACGGTATTGAAAAGGGTGGCTACGTCCACCTTTTTCTCTTTTTGCCCTACAGGGGCCATAGCCGAAAAGTGATCGTAGTAATGAAAGAGGGACCACGCTCCATTGTTATATTCCAATGCGGTGAGGTTCTCTATCCAATCCCCGCTGTTTAAATAGGTAAGGGTACGCTGCTGTTGTTTCACTTCCCGCAAACAAGGCTGATGGATGTGCCCACAAATAACGTAATCGTACCCTTGACTCATGGCGTGGTCGATGGCCATCTCCTCGTAATCGTTGACAAACTTGACCGCCTTTTTTACGCTATTCTTAATGCGCCTGGAAAGGGAAATGCGCTCCCGGCCAAAGCGGAGCAGTACTGCATTGATAAACCGATTGAGTACGATCAGATAGTCATAACTCTTACCGCCCAACTTGGCTAACCACGGTGCATACTTTACCGACAAGTCAAAGATGTCTCCATGAAATATCCAGGCCTTTTTACCATCCAGTTTGAGCACCAACTTATCGAGTAGCTGAAAGTTTTTAATCTTATAATCTGAAAAGCGCCTCAACACATCATCATGGTTGCCCGTCAGGTAGATTACCCGTACGCCTTCCTGCATATAATCGAGTAATAGTTGAATGGTCTCCCAGTGGCTTTTCGGCCAGTACCGCTTCTTGAACTGCCAGATGTCGATGATGTCCCCATTCAAGATGATCATTTTGGGTCGTACGCTGCGGAGATATTGGTTGAGCTCCCGGGCATGGGCACCGTAGGTACCCAGATGTACATCTGATATGACGACTACATCAACCGAGCGAGCTTTCATAGAGTGGTGGGTTTATCGTACCGGCTGGATAAGCGGTTGTAGTCGGACAGATATACGATTTATACCTATGCACACTACAAAAAGAAGCCATTTACCTTACCGGTAAGTAACGTAAGCATTATGTAATTATTAAAAGCGTTTACGCTTTATTGACAAGGCGTTAAAAGTAAGCTAACATTAGGCCGATACTTTTGTATGCGATTTATATTCCTATTTTAATCGCAGCGTAACCCCATGTTTAGCCTTTTGTTAAGCTTATTTCGTGGTATTGGGGCTTAGCCTGGGAGCCTGTAGTTTTAGTTGGTGAAACGAAAAGCATGAGCTGGTTCAATTACCACACCCATTGTAACTATTGTGATGGCAAGTATCCTGCCGAGGAGTATGTATTAGCTGCCATCAATAAGGGATTTTTCTCTCTGGGCTTCTCCTCCCACTTTCCCCTACCCTTCTCTGCCAAATTTGCCATGGCAGAAGAACGCCTGGCCGATTACCTGGCGCAAATTGAATCGCTGTGCAACAAGTATGCCTGTAAGATCGATATCTACACCGGGGCGGAGGTGGACTACATTCCCGAACAGCGTACAGTGAAAGATGCGGCCGTGCAAGCGGCAGAGTTGGATTATACCATTGGGTCCATTCATTTTGTCGATTCCTTCTTTGATGGCACACCCTGGCAGGTCGATGGGCGGCACTTGGAGTTTCTGCGAGGCTTAAAAGACATATTTCATTATGATATTCAGCAGGCCGTTCGCAGGTACTATGCGCTCACTCGTGAAATGATCAAGCAGACACAACCGACCATCATCGGTCATCTTGATAAGATAAAAGTCCAAAACTGGGATAATCAATTCTTTGACGAACGCGAGCGCTGGTACCACAATGAGGTAATGGCTACGCTGGAGACTATCCAAAAATATGGGGGTATCCTGGAGGTCAATACCCGTGGCATCTATAAACGGAAAGCCCTGACCACCTTTCCCAGCCCATGGATACTCGAGATTGCCCTGGATCTCGACATACCAGTTACTTTGAGCTGCGATGCCCACCACCCGGATGAACTGAAGTTGGAATTCAAAAAGACAGCCGCTATGCTGCGCGATTTGGGGTACCAAACCCTGCAGGTGTTGTCCAATGGAGCATGGGTAGAAGCGGAGTTTGATAGCCTGGGCATCAAAGGACAGCAGCACTTTACCAGTAGCCGGATTGTGGCGTGAAGTGGGGCGTAGTAGGTACAGCGAGGCGCGATAGGCGATGTACGATGTGCGACTTGCGATGTGCGATGTGCGACTACCCTTATTACAGCATTTCATTGGCCAGATTGGCCAACTCGGAGCGCTCACCTTTCTCCAGTGTGATGTGGGCAAATAAATCATTGCCTTTCAGTCGCTCGATGACGGTGGTCAATCCATTACTCTGACTATCCAGGTAAGGCGTATCGATCTGCATCACATCCCCCGTGAAAATGATCTTGGTATTCTCTCCGGCCCGGGTGATGATGGTTTTCACTTCGTGTGGAGTTAAGTTTTGACTTTCATCCACGATAAAGATGACATTACTAAGGCTCCGTCCACGGATATAGGTCAATGGCGTGATGCTGATCTTCTCCGTCTCTACCATCTGTTCGATGGCCTTGTATTGCTTGTCTTTGTTGCCAAACTGGTTCTTGATGTACTTCAGGTTGTCCCACAACGGCTCCATATAGGGATTGAGCTTACTCTTTATGTCGCCCGGCAGGTAACCGATGTCCTTATTGCTTAGTGGCACGATAGGCCGCGTCACGTAAATCTGCTGAAATTGCGTACGCTGTTCCAAGGCTCCGGCCAAAGCCAACAGTGTCTTTCCCGTACCCGCCACGCCTTGTATGGTGACCAGTTTGATAGCTGGATTGAGGATGGCATTGATCGCGAAGGTCTGTTCTGCATTCCGGGCCTTCACCCCATACACTCCTGTCTTCTCCACTCTTTCGATCATCCCGGTTCGCCCATTGTAGTAGCCCAGGATCGATTTTTTGCCATTCCGCAGAATGAGGTATTCGTTACTGAATAAGGTCGCTTTGGTCACTTTACGAGCATCTATTTCACCCGCTTCAAAAATGGTATCAATGGTGGTTGAAGGTATTTTCTCGATCAGGTGTTTACCGGTATAGAGCTTAGAGACATCCTTGATCTTACCCGTTTCATAATCTTCTGCATGCAAGTTGAGCGAGTGCGCTTTCAGTCGCAGCGCTACGTCTTTGGTCACCAGTACCACCTTTTTATCGGGCATTTCTTCCTGCAGGTGCAAGGCGGCATTCAATATCTTATGGTCATTCTTATGGCTGGAAAAGATCGACTCTGCATTAACAGTCGGATCTTGCACATTCATAATGATCTTAAACTTCCCCTTGCTCCCCCCATTCAAGGATACCCACTCGGTGAGGAAGTTGCCGGCAAATTTGCCATCCACTAACCGGATGAATTCCCGGGCTTCAAAATTCTTATGGTCGTTGCCTTTCTTGAAGTTGTCCAGCTCCTCCAGCACCTGAATAGGCACAGCCACATCGTGTTCATCAAACTGATTGATGGAGTTGTGGTCGTAGAGGATGACAGAGGTGTCGAGGACAAAGACTTTTTTCTGTTTTTTACGGCCAGCGGTCCGGGTGGACTTGGTTTTTCGTTCAGCCATACACACAAGATCTGGGGACGGTCAATAATGCGTAGAAAGTTAGCTCTTATCCCTGCCTTACTTGCATAAACCACCGGGCAGATATCAACAGAAAAGCGTTGATGACAGCCCCCTACAAGTTATGAAATAGTTAATGCGTTGGTAGAATGGGTCCTTTTTCGTAAAGGAAAAACCGCCCCGATTATACTTCGTATTTTTGCGCAGCGTTAGCGGCCTATGAGCATTTACAAGAAAATACCGAATTGGCTTACCCTCATTAATCTGCTGTTGGGGTGTGTGGCGATCGTGTACCTCTTTTACGATCACGTCACCATCCGCGCTATTGCGCAAGGCGGCTACGAGGAAGGGGGTTACTTTGATGGCCGGGCGGTTTCTCTTGCGTTTCGCTACGGACAAATGCATATCGCAGCTCTTATTGTTTTATTTGCCGTATTCTTCGACTTTCTGGATGGCTTTGCCGCCCGTCTGTTTGATGCTACTTCGGAAATGGGCAAGCAACTCGACTCCCTGGCCGACCTCGTAACCTTTGGGGTGGCCCCGGGGTTGATGCTTTACTACTTAACGGCTACCGCATTCTTTGGTACTTCTATCGCTATGGAAATTGGCATATGGGCCTTTTTGCCTGCCTTTTTCTACACACTGATGGCGGCCTGGCGACTCGCCCGCTTCAACACTGCAACCCCCAAACCTTACTTTGAGGGGCTACCCGCACCCGCTGCCGCCATTGCTGTAGCCGCCTTACCCCTGATCGCCTTCCGACAAGAGCGCTGGTTGGCCGAGGCCCTGCAAAACCCCTGGGTGATGTACGGTATTATTGCCGGACTGGGTTGGTTGATGCAATCGCGCCTGCCACTGCTGAGCTTGAAGCTGGGGCCTGCTG
>CAJXXO010000218.1 GCA_913062655.1 uncultured Bacteroidota bacterium
TGCAGTTGCCCCGGTTCCGATTGAATGGCCGGGTTCGTGTCGAGAAATTCATTGATCCGCTTTTGCGAAGCGGCTGCCCGCTGCACAATGGAAGTCAGCCAGCCAATGCTGGTCACCGGCCATGTGAGCATGTTCACGTAGATGACAAACTCGGCAATGTTACCTGCCGTAATCTTACCCTGTATCACCTGAATACCCCCCACATAAATGGTAATGATCGTACTCAATCCAATGAGCAACAACATAAGGGGAAAAAACAGGGCCTCTACCTGCGCCAGGGCCAGCGAACGATCCTTGTAGTCATCACTCTGTCGTTGGAAGAAGCCGAAATAGG
Source organism: uncultured Bacteroidota bacterium (assembly GCA_913062655.1). Classification (GTDB taxonomy): domain Bacteria; phylum Bacteroidota; class Bacteroidia; order Chitinophagales; family S012-47; genus CAJXXO01. The sequence goes on from CAJXXO010000218.1 coordinate 335, forward strand.
TCTTCTCCTGCACGTACGACTTGATCACCTGAATGCCGGAGTACACCTCCTGGGCTATGGTGGTGAGAAAGGACAACTGCTGTTGGATCTCCTCCGAGCGCTTGTTAATGATGTTGTTGACGTAGTAAATGCTCACCGACAGAATCGGTAAGGGCAGCAGAACATACAACGTGAGCTCAGGATTCACGCTGATCATTACTCCAATCACCATGATAAACAGCACTACCGTATTCAAGGCATACATGATAGCCGGCCCCAGGTACATCCGGACCCGGGAAACATCTTCCGCTACGCGGCTCATCATGTCACCGGTTTTGTTGCGCTTATAAAAAGCGAGGTCCAACTGCTGGTAATGGTCATAAATGGCATTGCGGAGATCGTACTCGATCAGTCGCGACATCACAATGATGGTCTGCCGCATGAAGAACATGAACAAACCTTTCAAAATCGCCAGCCCTAGCACCGTAACCCCAAACACCAGCAAGCCCACCGTAAAAATGCGGTAAAAGTCGCTCTGCAAGTCAAAGCCTTCATACATCCGGTAGAAGGCGATGTTTTCCTTCACCAGGTCAAAAGCGTGGCGGATGACGATAGGCGGCAACACCCCGAAAATATTGGAGATGATGACAAATAAGCTCCCCAGCAGGAAGTGCCATTTATACTTAACGAAGTATTTGTTGAGAGACGTAAGGTGCTTCATAATGACCGCTGCCAGAGGCGGAGTAAAGGTACACAAAGCAACCCCAACAGCAGAAAACCGAAAAGGGTTGGCACTGGAGCCGGGTAAACATTTCCCCCTTTTTTTGCTCACTATCGGCTACCTTTGCGGGCGATTTTATTACCGCACGATAAACCGTCCAATCACATGGCTGTCGACACCACACCTGCTGCACGCTCCACCTCACTATTCGACCAGGTAGCCAACACGGCTCACGAACAGGTGGTTTTTGGCTATGATCCCAAAACGGGCCTCAAAGCCATCATTGCTATTCACAATACTGTACTGGGCCCCGCACTTGGTGGTACCCGCATGTGGGCCTACCAAAGTGAGGCGGAGGCCTTGCATGATGTGCTACGGCTCTCCAGAGGTATGACCTATAAAAGTGCCATTAGTGGCATCAATCTGGGTGGTGGAAAGGCGGTGATCATTGGCAACAGCGCCACCGATAAAACCGAAGCCCTTTGGAGACGCTACGGCAAACTGGTGGATAGCCTGGGCGGCAAATACATTACCGCAGAAGATGTGGGGACCTCGCCTACCGATATCGAATACGTGGCGATGGAGACCGATTTTGTAGCCGGCAAGCCGGACTACCTGGGTGGTGGTGGCGATCCCTCCCCGGTAACCGCCTACGGCACTTACCTCGGCATGAAAGCTGCAGCCAAAGAGGCCTGGGGCACCGATACCCTCACTAATAAAAAAATAATGGTACAAGGCGTGGGCCATGTGGGTCAGTACCTGGTGGATCATTTGACAGAAGAAGGCGCCACCGTATTGGTGGCAGATATCAACGATAATAATTTGCAGGCCGTCACTTCAAAACACAACAACATCACTGTTGTGCCGGTGGATGACGTGTATAGCACACCGATGGATATTTATGCGCCTTGTGCTTTGGGGGCTACGCTGAATGACGACACCATTCCGCAGCTCACTTGCCAGATTGTAGCCGGTGCTGCCAATAACCAACTCAAGGATGAGGTAAAACACGGTGCTATGCTGCAAGACCGTAGTATTTTGTATGCGCCAGACTTTCTGATCAATGCTGGTGGGGTAATCAACTGCTATGCAGAGCTGGGCGATTATAATCGGGATCGTGCGTATGGCTACACCGAAAAAATCTATGACCGTACCCGTGAGATTTTTCACCGGTCGGCTGCAGAAAAGATTACCACCCATGAAGCCGCCCTGCGTATCGCACAGCAGCGCATTGACGATATGGCCCTTGTCAACAGCACCTTGTAAAACCCACTGACTCTACCGTTCTTTGCAATTAAATCGTTCTCACTCATGCTAACCAGAAGGCAGGCCCGCATCAAAGTAATGCAGCAATTATACGGCTACTGGCAAGACCAGGATATTCCCGAAGCGGCCTTACGCAAAACCCTGCGCCAACAGTTGGAGGCGACCTACCAAGCGTATGTATTTGCCCTGGTCTGCGTGCGCGAAGTAGCCGCCTATGCCGATACCCACGCAGAAATCCAGGCGGGTAAACTGTTGGCCTCAGAGGAGCAGAAAAAGGTTAGTACACGCGTAGCGCACACGCCTATCATCCAATTCTTACAAGAAGACGACCGAATCACCAAGCCGGAGCGTAAGCTGAAGTTTAAAAACCACCTGGACGATGAACTCTTTCGCAGGCTGTTTCGGGAGCTGGTGCAGCGTGACCTCTACCAACGGTACACGGATGAAACGGCTCTCATCCAACCCAGCGATGACGAAATCCTGGTCTACCTCTTCAAAGAGGTTATGTTGCAGGATGAGGGTTTCGACCAGCTCATGGAGAATGCCTTTCCGGTGTGGATCGATGATTATGACGTGATTGCACAAGCGGTTTCGCAAACCTTGGAAGGGCTGGCCCGCGAGAGCTTTCACACCCATGATGATATGGCAGAGAAAGTGGACGAGATCGAAGAATTTGCCATAGAGCTATTGGAGAAGACCCTGGCTCACCAACAGAAGGCCGCCCAACTCATAGAACCCAAGCTAAAAAACTGGGACCTCGAACGCATAGCGGTGATGGATTTGCTGCTGATGAATATGGCGCTTACCGAAATCCTCGACTTCCCCACCATACCGGTAAAGGTGACGATGAACGAGTATATTGATATCTCCAAGGCCTACTCCACACCCAAAAGCCGCGAGTTTATCAATGGGGTGTTGGATAAGATCGTGAAGGACCTGCGCCAGCAAGATCAAATCTATAAGACAGGTCGAGGACTGAAAGAATAAGCAGAACCGCAGATTCGTTAGTTTTGTTAGCGCAAAAAAGTAGGGTTATGAAGCACTTTGTAATCGTTTGTAGTATGGCACTGGCTGTGATTGGCCTGGGCTGTAACAACAATGCCGAACAACAGGGTGAGGACGAGCTGATACCTGCCAGCGAGATCAAGAATCCCAATACCTTGCAAGAAGACGAGGAACCGAAAGGTTATCCCGCTATCGAATTTGAAAAGACCCACCACGACTTTGGTGATATCGAACAAGGTCAGGTGGTACGATACGATTTTGCTTTTACCAATACCGGTAACGGCAGTCTCATCATCGCTAATGTGAAAGCCTCCTGTGGCTGCACGGTGGTGGACTACCCGGAGGAACCCATTGCCCCTGGCGAAGGTGGTGTGATTCCCGTGGAATTCAACAGCCGGGGCCGGAAAAATCAATTTAACAAAACAGTGACGGTGTTCGCCAACACCAGTCCCAATACCACCCTTCTCACCATAGAAGGGTTCATTCAGCAATAAGACAAATTTGACTATGCTACAGCAACTGTTATTGATGGCCCCCTCTGGTGGCCAGGAAGGAGGAGGCGGAGGATTCAGCTTCTTCATTTTTTTAGGTCTCTTCTTCCTTATCATCTATTTCTTTATGATTCGGCCGCAACAGAAAAAGGCGAAGGATCAAAAGAACTTCCTGTCAGAACTTAAAAAAGGCGACCGGGTGGTTACCATTGGTGGGGTCTATGGCAAGATCGTGGACATGAACGAGGAGACCTACCTGTTGGAGGTAGATCAGAATGTGAAGATTCGCGTGGACAAGAGCGTGATCTCTCTCGACATGACCAAGGCCATGCTGGATCGTACCGGCAAGTCGGATAAGGGTAAGGACAGTAAATAATTGGCTTCTGCAAGCGCTATGGCAACATATGAAGGCACTCCTCAGTGCCCGCAATACGCTGGTATTGTTGACTTGTATGGCCATTGCTGCATTGTTTTGGTTGCTCAAAAAACTGTCGAACACCTACAACTCAGACGTTCGGGTACAGGTAGAATACGTTAACATCCCCCGTGATAAGGTGGTGATACAAACCTTGCCGGAGGAGTTGCACCTGCAAGTGAATGGTACCGGCTGGGAGCTATTGCGTTATTCTATTGCATTGGACAAGCCTTCGGTATTGTTGGATATCGGTCAGTATGCCGGTAGTGGTCGTATTGCACTTCAAACCAATCGCAGCACGCTGGCCCAACAGCTTCCGTACCAATACGATATCACGCAGGTGGAGCCGGCCATCATTCCATTGGTACTGGATGAGCGCAGCACCGACACATTGCCGGTGCGGGCGCGTACGAATATTCAGGTAAATGCCCAATATGGCATCACCGATTCTATCCGCCTCTCCCCTAAACGGATTGTGGTGTCAGGGCCTAGTTCCATCATCGATACAATGACACAAGTACCCACCGAGGTACTTACGTTGACAGATGTACAAAAAGACCAGACCGGTAAGATTGCTCTTGCTCCGCCCCTGGTCAGTTCTATGACCTACACACCAGGTGAAGTAAGCTATGCCTTCCAGGTAGAGCCCTTTACCGAAGCCAGTGTAATGGTACCGGTTACGGCACTG
>CAJXXO010000219.1 GCA_913062655.1 uncultured Bacteroidota bacterium
TTTTTGTCCGGCTTGGGGCCAGGCACGAAGGAAGCCACTACCCAAGGTAAAGGACCTGATTCTCGATTTTTTGGGTGACTTCTTCACCTTTGATTCCAAGCTGTTTCGAAGTTTGTGGCCGCTGTTTGTCCGCCCCGGACAGATGACACGCGAATACATTGAAGGCAAGCAGGTGCGGTTCATCCCTCCTCTCCGCATGTTCTTGTTTCTTTCCGTGATTATGGTAATCGTACTCAACTACACCGCCAAGTGGAATGATTGGAGCTCACCGGTGCAATTTGGTGGCGACTACGACCGGGAGACCCTCGACTCGCTGTTGCAAAGCGGGGAAGCCGTTTCGATACGCGACACCACCAACGAAGTGACTTTGCAAACCTATCAGGAGATAAAGGACCTTGAGGAGGCCGGCTTGAGCCATCGTGAAATAGCCGACAGTCTCTTGCCCGAGGGTACATTGCTAGAACGGATTGCCTTTCAGCAAGCCTTGCGGGTAGATAGCAGCGGGGGAGAGGCATTTACCGGTTATCTTATCGGGAACACCACCTTTATGCTGATCAGTTTGCTGATGCTGCTCGCCCTATTGATGGGGCTGGTATTTTACCGGCACAAGCTGCCATTTATGGCGCACCTTATTTATGCCTTTCACTTTCACTCCTTTTTGATCCTACTGTTTATGGTTGGCTTGGTGGTATCCGCTTTGGTACAAGAAGAAAACCTAATGCTGGCAATACCCGCAATACTCTTTGTGTATCACCTGAAAGCCTTGAAAGTGGTATACCAAAAGAAGTGGCTACCGGCCACACTGATTGGTACAGGCATTTATCTTTCCTACCTATTGGTATTACTGCCCCTCTCTTTGGGCGCGCTGCTGGCCATCAGCTTTTTCCTGTTCTAGGCGGGCTCAAGCGAAGCCGTGGCGGCTTTGGCTTTCCGGTTTTTAAACTGGTCATATTGCTCTTCAAAGAAGAACTGCTCTTCACCAAAGGCAGGCTCCAGGTCGTCCAGCCAGATAGCGTCCGGATTGTACTTCGCAAAGAAGGGCTTGTGCACCCAGTCGGGGTTGCGGCCTTGCAAGAAGCGGAGTGTCATTACCTTTTCTCCTTTGACCTCACTTACCCCTAACATTTGCACCTTACCCGGCTCAGCACTCATAGACGGCCCACGCACGGTACGCGCCACCCCGCTTACCTGTTGATAGGCATCCCGGAAGATGTGCCAGATTTTTTCCAGGGGCAAGGCAAAGTAATGCTGTGCACCTGTGTCGCGAGCGATAAACATGTAGTAAGGAATCATGCCATGTTTCACCTGGTCGCGCCACATGGTAGCCCAGGTGTCCGCATCATCATTAATATTGCGCATAATGGGTGACTGTGTGCGGATCTCAGCACCTGTATTGCGAATTCTACGCACTGCCTCTTTTGCCGCCTCGGTCTTCATTTCAGCCGGGTGGTTGAAGTGTGCCATGAAAGCCAGGTGTTTGCCAGCCTTCACTATCTTTTCAAACAGTCGCAAGGTGTCGTCAGCATCTTTATCGTTGATGAACCGGTAAGGCCAGTAGCCTAATGACTTGGTGCCGAGACGTATCGTTTGCAAGTTGCCTACCTGTCCGTCAATCAAGGGTAGCAGGTAACTTTCCAGGCGTTTGCTACTCATTATGAGTGGATCACCTCCGGTAAAGAGAATGTCTGTGATCTCGGGGTGACGGTCAACATATTTTACCAATAGCTCGGTTTCGCGCATGGCAAACTTCAGTTCATCCATCCCTACAAATTGTGGCCAGCGAAAGCAGAAGGTACAATAGGCATGACAAGTTTGACCATGATTCGGGAAAAAGAGCATGGTCTCTCTGTATTTGTGTTGTATGCCCGTGAGCTTTACACCTTCAATGGAAGGCACATTATACTCCATCTGACCGGCCGGGTGGGGGTTTAACTCCAGCCGGATTTCGTTGGCAATTTCTTTACGTTCTGGTTTGGATAGATCTTGCCGAAGGGCCGCTGCCATTTTATCAAAGTGGGCAGCAGAGAGCATATCTTTTTGGGGGAAGGTGAGGGTGAAAATCGGATCATCCGGTACATTATCCCAATCAATTAGTTCGTCTACAACATAATTGTTGGCCTTAAAGGGTAAAACATTCCCTACCACATCAATTTCAAATTGCTGCTCTTCGGTAAGGTATTCATTGATTTGAGGAATTTTCTTGTAATTGTGTAAGCCAAAGGTTCTATACCGGTATTCTTTCATCCGCTTTTCTTTTTAAGGTTAGAAAAAGTTGAAAAGGGGGACTTGTAGTGGAAAATCTGTCCCAGAAAAAGCAACGTGAGGTGCTGCTTTTAGTTCGTTGCGAAAATAAGGAATAGCGATGACAAGATGGGCTGTCATCGTAGGATGCACGTTATCAAATGATTATTTCGTGTGCCTACTAATTAATGCTGGGAAAGTGTTTTGAGTAGCTCACGAACCGCATCCACATCAGGTATTCTCCAGCGCGCCACCGATGGGTCTTTACCTACTTTGACTGTATAGGCACTCTCTGGCAAGGCTTTGAAGGTATCCTCATCGGTTACGTCATCCCCAATGGCCAGCACAAAGTCATAGTTGTCTTTATGCAGCCAATGCTTGGCCGCGGTACCTTTACTCACTTCCGTATTTTTCACCTCTACCACCTTGTTGCCTTCCAGAATGTGGAGGTCCTGATTGGCGATCATATACAGCAGGCTATCCATGAACTCGCGTATACGGCCGCGGATGAATTCTTTATCTGCTTTGCGATAATGCCACGCCAGGGAATACTCTTTCTCTTCGATAAATGTACCTGGTGTCCTTCGGACTACCTCTTCCATAAACTCGCGTACTTTTGGCTTCCAGGCCCGGTCTATGCCCTTGGTATCGCGCCATTCGCCATCTTCTTTGTACCAGACGCCATGTTCTGCCGACATATCCAGCGGTAGATGACCAAGCCATTTGTCCAGCTTATGGTGGCCGCGGCCAGAGATAACCACCACCGTATTTTCTTCCGGTTGGCAGAGGGCTTGCAGCAGGGAGGTAATGTTTTCATCTGGGATCACACTGTCCGGGTTTTTGCGGAAGCCCATCAATGTGCCATCATAGTCGAGTAGCAGCAGACGTTTGCTGGCCTGGGCGTACTTGAGGGCCATAGATTCCAGCGCAGGCCCTTTCAGTTGTTGGGCGCCTTTGAGTTGTTTTTCTTCTGCCATATCCTTGAGTGCTTCAATAAAATGAGCCGCCCAGTATTCCACATTGTGCAATTTGACCCTTTTTTGCATAGCCTTCATATGGGCGTGCTGTTCTTCTTGTGGCATGGTGCAGGCGCGCAGCAATGCTTGCACGATATCTTCCTGATCGTGCGGATTGATGATGAGGCCCTCCACCAATTCGTTGGCGGCACCGGCCATCTCGCTGAGTATAAGCACACCATCCTGTTCCTGCCGGCTGGCCACATATTCTTTGGCTACCAAATTCATACCATCACGCAGCGGTGTTACCAGGGCAATGTCCGCCATTTGATAGAGCTGCAGAAGATCGGGGAAGGGCAAGGGCCGGTAGAAGTACAGGATCGGGCTCCAGCCAAATGTGCTCATGGCCCCATTAATCCGGCCTACCAGCAGATCAACCTCTTCTTTGAGGGCCTGGTATTCATCCACATTACCGCGAGAGGGCACCACTACCATGGCTAATGTGATCTTACCCTGATATGCTGGGTAACGCTCCAGAAACTCTCCAAAAGCCCGAATTCTGTCGGGTATGCCTTTGGTGTAATCTAATCTATCAATGGAAATGACCAGCTTGTGGTCTTTGCTGAGGTGTTTCTTGATCTCGTGCTGGATGTCGTTATCAGGCGGAGCGGGTGCATTGAACTTCTCATAGTCGATACCCATGGGATATACATCGACCTTCACATTACGATCGGGGCGTTGAATATTGCCAAAGTCACTCTCATAGCCCCCTAGTCGATAGCTTACGCTAAGAAAGTGACGCATGTAGTCAAAGGTGTGAAAGCCAATCAGGTCGGCACCCAGCATGCCTTCCAATATAGTGTCTCGCCAGGGGAGCAAGCGAAAAATCTCGTAACTCGGAAAAGGGATGTGGAGGAAAAATCCGATGTGATGGTTGGGTAAGGCTTGTCGCAGCATTTGTGGTACCAACATCAGTTGGTAGTCATGTACCCAAATCATATCGCCCTCCTGAATTTCAGGGATCACAGCATCAGCGAACTTTTGGTTAACCGAGCGATAGGCCTCCCACAAAGACTCGCTGTAGGTCGTATTCTGGGTAAAATAATGAAAGAGGGGCCACACGGTCTTGTTGCTGAATCCTTCATAGTACAACGCTACTTCCTCCTGTGATAAGAAGATGGGTACCAGGTCGCGGTTGCGAAAATCTGACCGGATCTTATCTTGTTCGGCTGCATCATCAATAGGTTGCCCAGCCCAGCCGATCCAGATTTTGTCGAAATTTTTATCCAGAGAATGCAATCCCGTGGCCAGACCACCCGCACTGGGGTGATAAATGAGTTCTCCTTCTTCACGATTGATGGAAATCGGCAGGCGATTACTGACAATGACGATCCTTGACATGTGGGAGTTTTATCTTTGCTTGTAATCTAACGAATTCGCACTACAGCTAAAAATAGCAGATGATAACGGCTTTGCCTTTAGATAGGGCCATTATTCGCCCCCTTTCAATGGAAGATGCGTCCGATCTGGCCACCTTTGCCAACAACCACAAATTGTGGATGCAGTTGCAAAATTACTTTCCACAGCCCTACTGGGTAATGGATGCGATGCGATTTCTGGGGGAAGTAAGCCAACAGAAACCACTGCTTACCTATGGCATTGAGGTGAAAGGGCGCTGTGTGGGCGTCATTAGCGGGGA
>CAJXXO010000220.1 GCA_913062655.1 uncultured Bacteroidota bacterium
AGCCGGTATTCTGCTTCGTAGCGACTGGTTTTGCCCGCCAGATGGTCTTCCAGCTTTTGCAGCGCCATGGCTTTATCATCCGGGTGAATGAGTCCTTCCCAAAAGTCTTCCTCCAGGCGAACCTCGGTAGGGTCATAGCCCAGCATAATGCCCCACTCCTTGTTGTAAAATATCGACTGGTCGCGAATATTCCAGTCCCAGATACCCAATTGTGCCCCTTGCAGTGCCAGGTCCAGGTGCTCCCGGCTCTCCCTTAGTGCCTCATTCATCCCATACAGGGCTGTGTTGTCACGGTAATGAATCACCAGCCCCTGGATCACCGGATCATGAAATAGATTGATGACCTGAGCTTCGACTTGTAAGTATCCTTTTGTCTTGTGTCGGTAGGTAAACTCGCAGTGAATTGGCTGGCCGGGACGATGCATCGCTTCCTCAATAACCTCTTCCAATCGGGGGATATCGGCTGGATTGATATTGGATGCAGCAGCCTTGCCGACTAGTTCATCTGGATCGTATCCGAAGAGATGTGTAACAGATGGACTCTTATACCGAATGGTTCCATCTTGATTTACAATAGCGGTAGCCGTAAAGCTATGGGTCAACAGTTCATCGTAAAACTGTTTGACTTCTTTAGAGGTAGATGCACGGTGTTGAAGCTTATCCGGGGTCACAATCAAAGCCAATGCGTTAGTTCAAAAGTAAGCAAAAAAGGCACCTGGAAAGGTCCATATCGGATGTATACTGAAAATCATTTATTTTGTTGTGTGAAACAAGTGGATTTTTAACCAACCCCATTCTGAAACTACACTAGAAGCTATGACCTGGCTACGTTTTTTGTTTACCGCACTATTGACCGCTGCCCTACTCTACGTCCTGCACACCCGCATAGGTCCGGTACCACCACTTGGCGCCTTTTTGGATCCATTTGGTGGTTTTTGGCAAAATGCAGAATCAGCAACTATTGAATGGCCAGAAACCCTTGACCTGGAGGGGCTGGATGGTCAGGTGAAAGTGGCGTATGATGATCGGTTGGTACCGCACATTTTTGCCGAATCTGATGAAGATTTATACTTCATGCAAGGCTACCTGGAGGCACGCCACCGTCTGTTTCAGATGGATTTTATGTCGCGCATTGCCGGAGGTCAGTTGGCAGAGGTAATTGGTGAGCGCGGCCTTGCCATCGATCGGTATACCCGCAGATTGGGCATGCGCAAAGCCGCTGAGGATGCGTGGGCATTTGTCGAACAAGACCCGCAATCGCGAAAGATCATGCAAGCCTACACCGATGGGGTGAATGCTTACATCCAATCCCTGACCCCACGCCACTATCCCGTGGAGTTCAAGCTGTTGGATTATGCCCCCACCAACTGGACACCCGTACGATCACTGGTAATCATGAAACTGATGGCCTTCAATCTATCCAGCTATGATCGGGATGTGGAGCTCACCAATGCCTACCTCTTTTTTGGCGCGCAGGACTTTCACCGATTATTCGACCTATTTCCCTACGATCTTGATCCCATTATCCCGGATACCAATTATGCCGAGATGGCTGTGGCCCAGCTTGATACCGCACAACCGGTTTTTCCAGACCACCTGGCCCACTGGAATGATTTTCTGCGCCCCCAACCGCATGTAGGGTCCAACAATTGGGCGGTGCATGGTAGTCGTACCGCATCTGGCTACCCCATGCTGGCCAACGACCCTCACCTGCGATTAAGCCTACCGGCCATATGGTATGAGCAACAGCATGTTTCGCCCAATGTAAATGCCTACGGGGTGTCGATTCCGGGATTGCCCATGATTACGCTTGGCTACAACTCCGATATTGCCTGGGGCTTTACCAATGCCGGTCGCGATGTAAAAGACTGGTATCGCCTCACCTTATCTGATGACAAAAAGGCCTACCTCTTCGACAGCACGTATATGGATTTTGACATCCGTGTGGAGGAAATCAAAGTACGTGGCATGGGTACCATAGTGGATTCCGTTCGCTACACCCATTACGGTCCGGTGACTTTCGACTCTACCTTTCAGCAAGATAGTAGTCGCATTCTGCTAGGCTTGCGGTGGAAGGCACACGACCCTTCCAATGAATTATTGGCCATCTACAAATTGAATCGGGCCCACGACTACGACAGCTATAAAGCCGCGATAGCCGGGTACACCAACCCTGCACAGAATATGCTGTTTGCCGATCGAAACGGGGATATCGCGCTGACACAACAAGGGGTGTTTCCGTTACTGTGGCCTAAGCAAGGGCGCTTTGTCGGAGACGGCACCGACCCTGCACACCAATGGCAAGGCTTCATTCCCATAGCCCACAATCCCCAGCACCGCAACCCTGATCGGGGCTTCGCCAGTTCGGCCAATCAGCAAGCCGCCACTGAGTCGTATCCCTACTATTATTGCGGCTCCTTCGAATACTACCGCAATCGTAGGATCAATGAAGTACTGGCAGCCGACAGTGTCATTACAATTGAGGATATGATTCGGCTGCAAAACGACAACAAGCACCTGATTGGAGAAGACGCCCTATCGGTACTGTTTCCACTTTGGGACAATACCGTGATTCCCGATAGCCTGCAAGATATGCTCATCGAGCTGCGAAGCTGGGACCGGATAGCCGACCCCAATTCCGTTGGTGCCGTCTATTTTGATGCCTTTTGGGAGGCCTTCAAGCACTTGTGTTTGGATGAACTCCGACAATCGGAACACCCGATTGCAGCGCCCAAGGACTATCATCTCATCCGATTTATGGCCTCGCAAGATGACCATTGGTTGTTTAATATTGATTCCACTTCCACCCAGGAAGATCTGCTGGCTCTTTCTTTGGCAGCCATGGCCCGAGGGCAGGCAAGCATTGCCAAGTGGCAGGAAACGCATGATAAACCATTGACCTGGCAGTATTGGAAGAATACCACACTCCAGCATTGGTTGAGTACCGTCTCTGCTTTCCACATCGATCAGGTACCAATAGGTGGAGACGCCCACATTGTAAATGCCAACAGCAGCACACATGGAGGTTCCTGGCGCTTTATCGCCCACTTGAAACCAGAAGGCATCGAGGCGTATGGCATCTATGCAGGCGGACAATCGGGCAACCCTGGTAGTCCCTACTATGGACAATTTGTAGACAAATGGGCGGCAGGCGAACATTACGAACTGTTAATGCTCGATAGTCCCACCGTATCCCATGATCGCATCATCTATCACCAAACCTTTGAATAATCTATTATGCGTGTTATACTTTTCACCGGTTTAGTGGCCTTATTGGCTTTTGGCGTACAGTCGCTGTTTCCTTGGTGGACACTGATTATACCTCCTGTATTGCTTGGGCTTTTTGTGTATCGCAAAGGCAATGAAGCATTCTTCAGCTCGTTTTTGGGGTTGTTGTTGCTGTGGATCATCCATGCCGGCCTGCAACATGCCACCAGTTCTGGTGATATGGCAGCGCGGATGGCCAGCACCTTCGGCATCCCGATCGTGGTCTTGCTGCTTGCCACCGGAGTAGTGGGTGGTTTGTTGGCCGGGCTGGCGGGCTTGTCTGGATTCTACCTCCAGCGTACCCAGCAAAAGAAAAGAAGAAACTGATATGATGACCATCATCCTTTGGCTTTCGCTACACCTCCTCTCCCCAAGCCTTACATCGGGCATTGGGTTTGAGCTTACCGTAGAGGATCAATCTGCTACCCCCAAGGCACCGGTGGCCCTTAGTGTTGATGCCATACCGGGTAAAACCTATTGTCAATTTACTGCGCCTGGCTATGCTCCGGTAAGCCTTATTGTGGAAGGCGATAAAGGGCGGGTCACGCTCCTGCCACCGCAGGGGGAGCAAACAGCCTACCAATACAGTGCCGAGGGGTTACCATTTTTATTGAATATGGGCATTCAGCAATTGGGGATCGATAAAGAGTGGCAATTACTGCGCTCCTTTTTGGAAACATCCACGGTAGACCCATCCGGAGAGACGATGCAACGGCAAGGTTTTACTTGCGAAAAAATCATCTTACGTTCAACTGAAGGGGAACTGATCGCCTGGATGGCTGCGGAGCTGAAAGGTCAGTCTGCACTGATGACAAGGCAATGGGCCGACCTCCCCTACCTGAAAGACATTGGCGCACTTTGGTCGACCTTGGACGCCTATGGTTTCCCGGTACAAATGACGTATAAGAGTAATGACGGCACCTTGCAGGGTGCGTTACGGGTATCCGATATTCGCCAGCAGATACCGCAGGAACGCTTCGATTTGAGTTCCTACACGCTACAGCAGCAATAGGCCAATCCATTGCTTACCTTTACGTAGTATGACACCACAGCAAAGGGAGCGACACACCCAATGGTTAAAGCAGGCCGCATACGATATGGGCTTCTCCTTTGTAGGTATCAGCAAGGCGGAACACCTGGATGAAGAAGCGCGACAACTGGAAGCCTGGCTCAATCAAGGCCGACACGGCAAGATGACCTACATGGAGCGCCACTTCGAGAAGCGGGTGGACCCTACCCAACTGGTGGAAGGCGCTAAGACGGTCATCACCTTTCTCTACAACTACCACAACCCAGCTCCTCAACAAGACGAAGAAGCACCCAAAATAAGCCAGTACGCCTATGGTGAAGACTACCATTTTGTGATCAAAGACAAACTACGGTCGCTAATGCATAGGGTGCAGGAGGAGATCGGTGAAATAGGTGGACGAATATTCGTAGACTCCGCCCCCGTATTGGAAAAAGCCTGGGCGAAACGGAGTGGTACTGGATGGGTAGGCAAGCACACCAACCTAATCACAAAGAATGCCGGCTCCTATTTCTTTTTAGCAGAGTGGATAACAGAGTGGGAATTGGAGCCCGATGGCCCCATCAAAGATTATTGCGGCACCTGCACCCGTTGTATCG
>CAJXXO010000221.1 GCA_913062655.1 uncultured Bacteroidota bacterium
CCCAGAAAATAGGCGTACCCCCAAAGCTGCAAATCGCTGCGAAAGACGACCACCAGGCTGAGGGTAGCCCAGGCATAGACAGCATTGGCTATGGCGATAATCCCGACATGTAGTGGCAGCAGTGCTTTTCGATTAGCGGCTGTCCACCACGAATAACCGGCAAAGAGAGCAGCCACAGCAGCCAGTGTGTACACCACACCGGTGGGCATGCCAAAGACAGCAGGCCACTGCGCAACCACCCCTGCCAGTAGCCCGGTAGATAGCAGGGCGCCTGCACCATCCAGCCAGAGTAATTGGCGCAGGGATAAGGTTGGGAGGAGGGTCATCCCACGAAGATAGGCAAACCCGTGGCCGGTGAGACGGCTTTATACCATCACTTGCGCTTCAGCTCAATGGTAAGGCGCTCTTGGGTGTAGGTGTCTTGTCCGCGGTTTTCATTCAGCAGCACTAAACGATCGTTGTCCCATTCGTCCAGCCAAAAGCCACCCACGGTCTTGGGAAAAGGGAAGTTGTCCCAACCGTAGAAGGACAATTTGGGATCATCATCGTCATCACCGTCACCATGAATGGTCCAGTCGATTTCAATGCTGTTGCCGTTAGCATCGATGTAGTGGGCTTCGTTATAGCGCCTGTCTTTCCGCTTGGGGGTTTTGATGAACTGGATCTCTCCACCGGGTTGCCAGAGGCTGTCTTCCTGCGTCACATAAGGATCAGAAGTATGTCCGCGATAAGACGTAAACCAATGTACCGACACGATCTCCCAGCGACCGTCACCCTTGCTGACGTAGTTTTTCATTTTATCAGCAGTAGAGCGATTGAGTTCATTGACAAGGAAAATACCGCATCCAGATAGGGTCAATAGGAGGGCCAGGAAGGTAAACGAAAAAAAATGACTACGCATAATGCTGATTTTATGCGCAAAATAGATAGTTAATCTAATGTTTGCCATCCGGGTAAACCCCTATTCTTTGCCCTCCCACTCCTGGTAAAATTGCTCCAAATAAGCTTATAATGACTTATTGTACAGTAAACTGCCCGGTGTATTGTTCATCATCTTGGATAATGGTATAGAAATACATTCCACTTGCCCAATCTGCAACAGAAATTGTGGTGGAAGAATTGCTAGTATGTAAGAGCTGTTTAACAATCTGTCCGTTTAAATTATATATTATAATGTCAGCAGGTTTTGTGTGTCTATCAGCTAATTGGATTGTGATTTTGTCTAGGGCTGGATTTGGGAATAGCGAATGAGAATTCTTTACAGCAATATCATTTTGAGTTGAAGTCAATAAGCCACAGATTTCACTATCGCTGAGTACACAATCGTAAATCATTGCATTATCGATCGATCCATTGAAGAAATTATTGATTTTGCGTCCACAACCAATGACAGCGGAATCTACTCCATCTTTCGATGCAATACTTTGACTTGCACCTGAGAACACGTTGACGCAATTGAGATAAAATTTCGTAGTGGATGCATCTCTAGTGATGGTAGCTAAATACCAGATGTCTTTTTCAATTGGCATGTAGTGTTCAATACCTCCACAAGTGTATTTTAATGAAGGCGCATTTGTATTTGGATCGTTTGTAACTGCCATTATGGTGTTGCCATTCTGATAGTTTGGTCCATCAGCGGTGAAAATGGCATCAATTGAATTATCAATAACACTTGCATTAAACCAAATAGAAATAGTCCTGGCAGGGTAATCAAATTGCTTTGGTAATAGAATATGGTCGTCAATACCATCAAAAAGAAGTGCACTGTCAGATAACCCATATCGATTGGAAGCGGGTGCAGCACCATTATTCTGACCGTGAAATGCATTTGAGGATCGATCAAGCGCAGTGCCATTCAAGGTGTAATCTGCCATTATGCAAGTCTGTGCAAGGGTAGCGTTTATTACTACAAAAAAGCTAAGGATAGTGATTAGTAGGCGCATAACTTATGAATTGAATGACCAATATATCATTTTTCAGCTATAAAATAGTGGTTTATTCTTACTTTTTTCCTTCCCACTCCTGGTAAAACTGCTCCAAATAAGCTTCCATAAAAGCATGACGCTTTTCCGCCATGCGCTTGGCCGTGGATGTATGCATGCGGTCTTTCAATAGCAATAGTTTCTCATAAAAGTGATTGATGGTAGGCGCGGTGCTGCCGGCATAGGCCGCAAAGTTGTCGTGTAGCGTAGGCGGGTGGTTGGGATCGTACAGTAAGCGTCCTTTACTGCCACCATAGGCAAAGGTGCGCGCAATACCGATCGCTCCCATGGCATCAAGGCGGTCGGCATCCTGCACACATTGTCCGGCCAGCGATAAGGGGGCATCCGGAACGTGGGCGCCCTTAAAACTGATGCGTTCGATAATGGTTACGATTTCGTGGGTATCGGCAGCGGGTACGCCTAGCTGCTCCAACCACCTCCGGGCTTCGCGTGGTGCCACGGTCAGGTCGCCATCGTACAGCTTGTGGTCCCACACATCATGAAGCAGTGCGGCCAGCTCCACCACTGTCAGGTTGGCGCCTTCCTCGCAGGCGATCGTAAGGGCGAGGTTGCGTACGCGGTGAACGTGCCACCAGTCGTGGCCGGTGCCATCCTGGGCCATCTTTTCTTTTACCAGGGCCGTTGTGGTGATTATCCATTGCTCCATGGGGTGAAATTAGTAACCCTCCAGAGATGCGACCTGCTTTGTGGGTCAACTATTTTTCGTGGAAATGCATTACTTTTCCGCTATGCGATTGATGCTACCGCTTCTACTCTGTTTTACGGCCCTGCTAAGCTGGGGCAAAGTGCAGGACACCCTGTACATCAACACCGGTGTGGTGGAGGACAAAAAGCGGCCGGTACCCTTCAAGCTCTTCAACACAACCCCCACATTCGACTCGCTGGATGCCTTTGTACAATTGCCCCTGGGCGACACCCTGGAGCTGGTGTTGATCAATACCGACACGACTGATCATGATTTGGTATTGGCGTCTGTGATGGCGCCTATTGCGGTAGCTTCCGGTCAGTCGACTACTATTAGTTTTGTAGGCCGGGAAAAAGGCGTTTTTCGTTTATTTTCTGCCGAAGAATCCTGGCGAATGTTGGGGTTGGCTACCGCTATTCTGGTGGCGGCACCTCAGGAGAAACACTTCATCTGGCATCTCCGGGATGCCGAGGGGGCGCTAAACCGCCAGGTACAGCCGGGTACTTCCTTTGACCCCACTACCTATCTTCCCGACTACTTTTCCATTAACGCCCTACGCTTTCCCCGTACGACCACCGATTCGCTGGGGTATGTTACCGGCCAGGTGGGGGATACCCTGTACATCAATATTATCAATGCCGGCTTCATGGATCACAGTATCCATTTCCATGGGTACCACGTCATTTTGGAAGCGTCCAATTACAACAATCCGCAGATTGGGTGGGACAAGGATACTTTTCCCGTGCTACCGGGTGAATGGATTCGGGTGCGGTTGGTGCCGCACCAGCCGGGTAAGTTTCCGGTGCACGACCACAACCTGGTGGCGGTTACCTCAGGGGGTAACTATCCAGGCGGTATGATCGCCATATTAGATATCGCGCCATGAGAATCTTGTATACCATAGCGCTTGGTTTTATTGCTGCCCTGAGCTGGGCGCAGCCGGTAAAGGAGTATTTTTTCCTCATGCGCATGGATGGTGAGCATACGTTGGAGAGTGGCCATGTCACCAAGATCTGGGGTTTTAGCCCGGAAGCAGGGGAGGGTGGTGACGAAGAATTGCGACTGCCTTCGCCCACGATTCGCGTTCAGGAAGGCGACTCCGTTGTGGTGCGGGTGATCAATCCCTCTGAAGAGGGCCATACCATCCACTGGCATGGGCTGGATGTGGACCAGGCCAATGATGGCGTACCGGCCTTTTCTCAATTTGTGCTCAAGGGCGATACTTTTCACTACCGGTTTCGGGCTACCCACGCAGGCAATTACATCTATCACTGTCATGTTACTACCACGCTGCACCTCATGATGGGCATGTATGGATCGTTTATAGTGGATCGGCCCGATCAGCGTGTCTTTGCCGGAGGACCCCGGTATGATCGCGACTATGATTACCTGGGGAGTGAACTGGACCAATCGTGGAACGATAACTATATGATGACGGGTCCCTTCTACACCTTTGAGGCGGACCATTTCTTGCTCAATGGCAAAAGCGGTCAGCAGATATATGCAGACAGTGCCCTTCATGTTCAACTGCGGCAGGGCGACACCGTACTGCTGCGTCTGATCAATATCGGGTATGGTATCCATACCTATGAGTTTCCGCCTGCCGTTACCGCTACGGCTGTAGCCAGCGATGGCCGGGCAATTCCACAAGCCTTTACCACCAGCGCCTTAGATCTCTATCCCGGAGAGCGGTACAGCGTACTCCTAACCCCCAACAGCACCCAGCCCATCGATCACATCCGCGTGCTGTACAAGAATATGATCGATCGCAAGGTCAAAGGGTACAACTACATACCTATCAATACCAGTCAGGCTCCCGTGGGTATAGCAACAGGTGGCGAACGGCCTTCCTTCTATCCCAACCCGGTGCGCCATACGCTGCAAATTGCCAATACAGATCAACCCATCGTCTGGCGTGTGTTTAGCGCTACCGGACAGTTTGTCGACAGTGGCAGCTCCCCTTCGATAACCACTTCAAGCTGGCCTTCGGGATGGTATGTGGTAGAAGTGCAGACGGCAGATGAAGTGTGGCGGGAAAAGGTGGTGAAGCGGTAGAGGTATAGTTTGTTCCGGGTTCTGGGTTCCGAGTTCATCGGAAACTCGGCAGAAATGATGGGCGGCGGATTGATGCTAGATGCCGGAAGCATGGCAACAAGCAACACGTTTTTCCGCAACAGCGCCTCCTGGGGTGGCG
>CAJXXO010000222.1 GCA_913062655.1 uncultured Bacteroidota bacterium
GTTAGGGGTGACAGATGCCGACCTGTTGTACAAGATCGGACAGACCAACCTCGCCTACGAACAATATGAAGAAGCCGGGCAGAGTTTTACCCAAGCCATTACCCGCCAACCCAAGAACGCCAATTACCTGCTGGGGCGAGCGGATGCTCGCATGAAACAAAAGCAATATGCAACTGCTATAGAAGACTATGACGCGGCTCTTACCATCAATCCGGGACTGGCTGATGCCTACGAAAACAAAGGATTTGCCTATACGCAGTTGGGTAATTACAACCTGGCCCTGCAAGCGTTGAACCGGGCCATCGAGTTGGATCCTAAGGACGGCATTGCTTTTTACAAGCGCGGTATTACCTATTTTAAAGCCTTTAACACCACCCAAGCTTGTGAGGATTGGGTGCAATCTGAAAAGTTAGGGGTGGATGAAGCAAATGATCTCTGGAAAAAGCATTGCAAGTAGAACATTGCACCTTTCCTGACGTAAACCCCATCTCCCTATGCGAAGCTTTCTTATCCTATTTTTTGTGAGTCTGGCGATTCCCCTATTGGGTGTCACCAGCAAATCCGATTCGCTCATTCAGTACTATGACACAACTACCGTGGAGCGGTGGGATATGTATGCCGTGGGCAACCTTCATAATTTATATTTCGATGGAGATACTACGAACTACAGGTTGTTTCGTGAATACCTGGAGGATCGATTTGAGGCAGAAGACTTGCTGCGCGGTAGAATCACCTTGTACAATTTTGATGGCACCCGTTACTTGCGATTGCAGCAGTTCGACTCAGCTCGTATCATACTGCAGAAAGCGGTACAGCTTGCAGTAGGTTCAAAAGATACCCTGAACGAAGCCGGGAATAGATCGCTCCTAGGTAATGTATTGTACTTCCAAGGCAAATACCATCGTGCTATTGATGAGTGGCGTCTGGGAGCAATGTTGTATAAATCTATTGACAGACAGATGTCCGCAGCACGTCTCCTCAGTAATATGGGCGCAGCTTATCTGAATATTGATTACCACCGAAGTGCCTATGATCTTTTTAAAGAGACGGTGGAAACCATTCCCGATAGCCTACTCACAGATGAAACGGCCCAAATTGCCAAGATCAACATGGGGGTAGCTCTATTGAGCACGCGATCCTTTGCGAATGCAAAGGTCATTTTTGAGGATGTATTATCCGAAGCGGCAAATGATCATATTCGATTGTTGTGTTTTGCCAATCTGGCCAAATGGGCGACCCTAACTGATAATACAGAGCTGTTTTACCAAAACATATTGTCTGCCAAGCGCTATTTGCCGCAACACCAGCAGTACAGCAATATGATGGAAAAGGTGGAACTGGAAGGACTGCTGAATGATGCGCGGATTGACTCCATAGGTCAGCTACTAAATGACCGCTGGCGCGAATGGCAAAAGGGTGAGCAGCGTATCGATCAGCTCGACATATCCTACCACATTACCTACGAAGAATTGGGGGGTGCACCGATTGTAACAGAGACGGTTATACAGGAGGCCCTCAATAATCCCAATCCGGAATGGTCGAATAGTGTCTTGTATGATTTGCACAGGCTGTTTAGCCTGCGCAAAGCTAATCGTGAGGACTACCAAAGCGCCTATCAATCCCAGTTGGTCGCAGATTCACTTTACAATGTGATGGTGGATAGTCAGCGGCAGACCTTGGTGTATGATTTTGGAGAGCGGTATAGGGCTAATACACTACCGGATAAGTATCGGTCCCTGGCCAGCACGCCACAGGAAGAGGAGCCATCAGTGCTTTCCAGCGAATCTTTGCTGGTCGTTTTATTGGTCCTGGTTGTGGTGGCTATTGTAGTGGCTATTTGGGCCATTACGCAGGTGCAACGTGTAACGAAAGAGCGTCATGCTTTACGCGACCAGGAAAAAGCACTCCGGCAACGAGAGATCGATTTTAAGAAATCGATTATGGATTGGGAACAGGAACATCCGGAGCAATTCAGATCCCAACGTTAGCGCGAAACAATTTTACCGCAATGGCTAACAAAATTACGCCAAACACCTTGCGCGTAATGGCTATGCCAATCGGGCCCAGGAGCTTTTCAATCCGGCCCACTAGCCTGAGGACAATAAACACCACCAACATATTCAGGGCTATTGCTACAATGATGCTGAGCGATTCATATTCGGCTCGTAAGGATAGAATAGTAGTCATCGTACCCGCCCCGGCAATAAGTGGAAAAGCCAGGGGGACAATACTGGCGGTCTGTGGCATCTGATCCCGATCGATCCGTAGGCCAAATATCATCTCGATGGCCAGTAAAAAAAGAATGAAAGAACCGGCAATAGCAAAGGAGCCCACATCCAGTCCGATAACTTTCAGGATGGATTCACCGAGCAACAGAAAGGCCAATAATATGACAAACGACACCAGTGTGGCTCGCCCGGCATGGATATGACCGGCCTTTTGCTTGAGCTGAATGATGATGGGAATAGAACCAATTATGTCTATCACGGCAAACAAGACCATGGCGGCTGTCAGCGCGTGTCCGATGTGAAAACCCATAGCATGAAATTTTGCGGTGCAAAATTACCGCTATTTCGGGTCAGAAAGTAGGAAAATCGGAAGCACTAAATAGGTAATAAGCTAATTGTTTCCAGCAGATAAATATCTTTTCATCTCAGCTTTTTGGGCGGCATCTAGCATAGACCAAAGTTCAGCATTATGGTTATTGACGTATAGTGTATAAATGTCTTTGTCGGCATGCTGGTCATGGTATGCAGTAATGGTTTTAATTAGGTTTCGCGAAGGACGAGTCATAAAATCATTCCAGAAAATAACCGCATAATAATCGGCTTTTGGCAGGGCTGGCAATCGATGTCCGGTAAGATCAGTGAAGTGGGGGAGAAAGTAAGACAAAGGTTTGTTGCCTTCCTCTAACCGTGGATCGGGATAGGTAGGTGGAAAGGTGGCAAAACAGTCATGCAGGTTCCAGTCAAAACGGAGAATGGCCTTATCGATGTAGCAATTCACCATTTTGAATACCGGTTCACCATTGGCATCGAAGTAACGGATCTGCGTGGGTTGCAGGTTGTCATTAGCAATCTTTAGCACCCGCTTTTTCTCCAGGCTATCCAACACAATCCCATTGGTCTGGATGCTGTCAATGAAATAGCGGAGTTCGCTTGTGACAGCCGCTTCATAGGAAGCCGTATCTAATACAAATCTATTGGATGCTGGAATACCAAATTTTTCGAAGTCAGCAATGATTTCCTTGTCACTTTTCCAATCAGGGGTGCTATCCACACCGAGCAGTGTGCGGTAGAAAAATCCACAGCCGGAAAGCAGCAATACGATCATTAGAGGCAAAACCGATCTCATTGGCTTTTTAACATGAAAAATAAGGTAGTTTGACGTTTTTTGGCAGGTAAGTTGAGCAGAAAGTGTTACCGCTGATTTTCACCAATTTGGGCCAATTGGTATTTCCGCTTCACCTCTTTGGCGGTCAATCGGCAGAGGTGGTAGCCCGCTTTGCCATCCAGAAAGCCCCCTTTCAGAAAATAGCTTTGCACAAAACGCCAGGCTGGACTGAGGTACTGTTTAGCGGCTAAACCCTTGCGACCGCGCAGCTTTTCTGCTGCTAATCGGGCATATTTCTCCAGGCGCGCTTCGTGTTCGCTGCGATCGTAGTAGGAGTAGTGGAGGAGGTCTCCAGCCAAATGGGTGACCGGCACACCAGCATCTACCCTCAATATCTCGTGCACATGGTCGCCTTCCCACCGAGCCTGGTCTTTGGGAAAAAGCCGGATCTTTTTATCGGGATAAAAGCCCCCATGGCGTATCCAGGTGCCGCAGTAATTATTGAGGCGGTTGAATGAATAAGCACCCTGAAGATTGTCTTTTACGGCCAGGATAGATGCTTGCAGCTTATCCGAAAGGGCTTCATCAGCATCGAGAGAAAGGATATAGGGGTGCTCTGCCAAAGTATGCCCATGGTTTTTAGTGGCCGCATAGCCTTGCCATGGGGTATCGATCACCTTCGCCCCAAGATTGTTGGCCAAGTCAACTGTGCCATCCTTGCTACCAGAGTCCAACACGATCACTTGATCAGCCACGTCTTGCAACGATCGGAGGCAGCGTTCGATATTGCGCGCCTCGTTCAAGGTGATGATGACGGCACTGATCTTCATCGCTGGTATTTCACCTCTCCACCAATGATGGTGTATACCACTTCGGTGTTGAGCAATTCCTCAGCAGATACCTCCAGGATATTCCGATCCAGCACGGTGATGTCAGCTAGTTTGCCGGGGGTCAAGGTCCCTTTGTGGTCTTCCTCGAAGGCGCCATAGGCATTCCATACGGTGTATGCCTTCAATTCCTCTTCCATGGTTTTGCATTGCTGTGGATAGAAGGGCGTGCCATCAGCCTTTGATTTCCTTGTGGTAGCGGCATACATGTTGGCAAAGGGATCGATCCGTTCCACGGGCACATCGGTGCCTTCCATCACCACCGCTCCACTGTCCAGCAAGGAACGCCAGAGATAGGCGCCATTTTCAGCCCTTTCTTCCCCAAGTCTGATGGGCACGTACACGGCATCACTGATACAATGGATGCTCTGCATGGAGGCGATGACACCTATGGCTGCAAATCGACTCACATCACTCGGTAATAGGTGCTGCGCATGTTCAATCCGCCAGCGATGGTCCTTGTCGGGGTGGTCCTGGTATCTCGCTTCATACACATCCAATACCTCGTGGTTGGCGCTGTCGCCAATGGCATGCGTGTTTAGCTGAAAACCGAGTTCTGCCGCAGCCTTGGATAGTGCTTTGAAATCATTGGTATCCAATGTCAGGTGACCATAATTGCCCGGGTCATCAGCATAGGGTTCGGTAAGCAGCGCACCACGG
>CAJXXO010000223.1 GCA_913062655.1 uncultured Bacteroidota bacterium
CTGAAGTACCACTTTGCCTAGGATATTTCGAAGGGTAAACGAGCCAGTAGGTCGCTCTGCTTGCAGGAAGATGGATTTGCTATCAGGTACGCACCACAAACGATTACCGCCAGTAGTAGGATCGGCTATTCCAGTGATTGTTACCGGACCACAAGCGGCATTGTTTGTTTTGTCCTCATCAATTTTTCCATTTGGTGCTATGACCCTGAAACAAATGGTATTGGGTAGAGGCGTCACTGAAATGGAAAAGTCAAATTGTACTATGGCAGATCCGCCTGGAGAGATGCTGTAGTGAAAAGTATCACCCAATTTAGGTGAAGAGCAATTCATACCCCAGTTCAATCCACTACTATTCCAAATACCAAAAGAATCTATGGTTTCTGCCGAATGGTTTTCAACTGTAAGATAAAAGGTGTAGCCATATTTGTATTGCCAGCCATTAAAAACCGGCATTGAGTCAATGATCCGACCCTCCACGCGCACCTCCGTAAGTGCCATATCATTTGATGCGATTACCCGCTGGCTGTCCGGATTTATTGCCCACCCGGCTGCCTTTATCCAATTCTGCCCTCCCAGATACCACACACTATCCGATGCCTGGTAGCCGGCTTGGGACAACCGAAAGGTAGTTTCATCAGTGTACATCAGTTGCGGTAATGATAGATGGTCCCATCGATACAATTGAGTTGTACCGCTTTCGGAAAGTCCGAATAATAAGCCATTACTGTTGGCGAGAAAAAACGCCTCTTCTACACAGAAAGGCCAAGGGTAGGTTTGTAGAACGGTCAGATCCTTATTCACCCGATAGCCGGAGCATTTATCTAGAATTATGATAGTCTCCCCCTGTACCTGCAAAGCATGGATGTCCTCTTGGGCGGTAAAGGTATCAATAGGCGTTCCCTGACCCCACGCCCAGCGGTATAGCTTGTTGTCCATACTTATCAGAAAGGTGTCAGCATGTACACCAATCCCCTGCATTTGGCTGAACCATTGTGAAGAAGAAGGCCATGCAAAGTCTTTTCTTCTAATTAATTGAAGACTATCAATCTGATACTGACGCACATGCAACTTGCGCTTTACTTCCTCGATATACACGGCAGTGAATGTGTCTCCATGGACCCAGCCATCTGCCATGCGAATGGCACCCTGAGGCGTGCTGGTGGTGTACACCTCAACCGAGTCGATATGTTCGATCTGCAGCAGGGTATCAAGCACACTAATAAATCCATTACTCCCACCAACATCATCAGCTACCGCACCCCATGATACCAAACCAATCTTACCATTTGGCAATACAATGGCTTCCGATACGTAGCCATAATTGGTTTGTCCAATTTGCAATGGCCTTTGCCTAATCAACTCACCAGTGGATGAAAACCGGCTTACAAAAGGATAGAAACAATCATCAACACGCCCGATAAACAGCCAGTCCCCATTTGGCATTCTTTCTATCGCTGTATAGGTGGTAGGTGAGGTTAGGGCTGATACTACATCTACGGTAATGTCAGTATGCTCCCATAGCGGTTGCGCACTGGCAACGTAAGTGGCGGAAAGTAACAGTATACAGGAAAGTATACGCTTCATAGGCTAAGATCTTCTTACAAGATAAGAAATGACAAATAACGAAAGAATGGCATGGCTATATCTGACAGGTATGTGACAACAGTTGGTTCTGGGCACTTTTTCCTCTAATTAAAGATTCACGATACAGTAATGCATCTTCTGTACCTTTGCACCTTAGTTTGGAGGCGATATGAGCGACATCATCAAGCACGAATGCGGCATCGCATTCATCCGGTTATTACAACCGCTCTCCTATTACCAAGAAAAGTATGGTACACCACTGTATGGCCTGCATAAGCTGTACATCCTGATGGAAAAACAGCACAACCGCGGGCAGGATGGGGCCGGCATCGCCACCATCAAGCTCAATACCAAGCCCGGCAGTCGCTACATCAGTCGACACCGAAGTGTGGCGCAGCAGCCGATCAAGGATATCTTTTCCTACATTTTCAATCGCTTTAAGGATGTATCGCCTAAAGAAATGGCCAACATCGAATGGCTAAAGGACAACTATGCCTTCACCGGGGAGCTGCTGATGGGGCACTTACGCTATGGTACACACGGTAAAAACTCCATTGAAGCCACGCACCCCTTCCTGCGCCAAAATAATTGGAAAACGCGCAACGTAGTACTGGCCGGCAACTTCAACATGACCAATGTCGATGAACTATTCGATCAATTGGTGGAGCTGGGCCAACACCCCAAAGAGAAGGCTGACACCGTCACGGTCTTGGAAAAGATCGGCCATTTCGTGGATGTAGAGAACCAGGAAATCTTTGATCACTACAAGACACAGGGCTACGACAACCGCCAACTGTCGGACATCATAGCCGATAAGATGGATATTCCAAAGATATTACATCGCTCAGCCAAAGACTTTGATGGCGGCTATGCCATGATGGGCTTTATTGGTCATGGCGATGCCTTTATTTTTCGCGACCCGAACGGTATCCGACCCACCTTCTACTACAAGGATGAGGAAGTGGTAGTAGCCGCCTCTGAACGACCTGCTATCCAAACGGCCTTCAATGTGCCGCTGGAAAAAATCCAGGAATTGGATCCCGGCCACGCCCTGACCATCAAACATGATGGAAAAATCCGGCTGGACCAGGTACTGGAACCCCGTACGAAGACCGCCTGTACCTTTGAGCGCATCTACTTTTCCCGCGGCAACGATATCGACATTTACGAAGAGAGAAAGGCACTTGGGTATCACTTAACGCCCCGTATCCTGAAAGCGGTGGACCACAATCTGAAAAACACCGTGTTCTCATTTATCCCCAACACTGCTGAGGTAGCCTTTTATGGCATGGTAAAAGGGGTAGAAGATTGGCTGAATCAACATAAAAAAGATACGATTCGGCAGCAAGGCAATCATCTTTCTGATGCAGCGCTAGAACGCCTGCTCAGTCTGCGGCCGCGTGTAGAGAAGATAGCCATCAAAGATGTTAAAATGCGCACCTTCATTACAGAAGACAATGCGCGTGATGAGTTGGTGGCACACGTATACGACATCACCTATGGGTCCATTCAGCGCAATGAAGACACCCTGGTGGTGATAGATGACTCCATTGTACGTGGCACTACCTTGCAGCGAAGCATCTTGTCGATATTGGATCGGCTAGGACCGAAAAAGATCATTGTAGTCAGTTCAGCCCCGCAGATTCGCTACCCCGATTGCTATGGTATTGACATGTCGAAACTGGGCGATTTTGTAGCCTTCCGAGCAGCCATCGCCTTGACCAAAGAACGAGACAACGAAGCACTGCTGCAAGACGTCTATCACGATGCCAAGGCTTCCCTTTCAGCACCCATATCGGAGGTAAAAAATCACGTGAAACGTATCTACGATCAATTTAGCGATGAGGAACTATCGCGCAAGATCGCAGAGATCATTCGGCCCAAGCATATCTTTTCCGAGGTGGAAGTGATCTACCAAACCCTGGAGGGCTTGCACCATTCATGTCCCCATCATAAGGGCGACTGGTACTTTAGCGGCCATTTCCCTACTCCTGGCGGCAATAAGGTGGTGAATAAAGCCTTTGTTTACTATATGGAGGGGCGAAACGAACGGGCTTATTAGGAACAAAACCGGCCGGTTAGGGTTACTTGAGATGTAACACATCATCTATTTAGAATCGGTCTAAATTTCTATCAAAGGCGCAACCCATTTTGATAACTTTGCGCATTGAACTGAGCATAATCCATGACATCAACGATTGAAAGTCAACATAGTGTGGTCATCAAGTTTGCCGGAGATTCCGGTGACGGTATGCAGTTGACCGGTAATCAATTTACCGACTCAACGGCATTGGCCGGCAATGATTTGGCCACTTTTCCCGACTATCCCGCTGAGATTCGCGCCCCACAAGGCACCTTGGCAGGGGTGTCTGGTTTCCAACTTCATTTTTCCAGCAAGCCGGTGTTTACACCAGGAGATCAATACGATGTATTGGTGGCTATGAATGCCGCTGCGTTGAAGACCAACATCGGCAGGTTGAAGCGCAATGGCACCCTGATAGTTAACACAGCAGGATTTGATAAAAAGAATCTTCGCCTGGCCGGACTCGACAATAACCCCCTGGAAGACAACACCCTGCAGAGCTATCGCGTGATGCCGATGGACATCACCAAGCTGACCCGGGAAACGTTGAAAGAGTCACCCCTCGGCACCAAGGAAAAGGATCAGTCAAAGAACATGTTTGTACTTGGCTTTCTGTTCTGGATGTACGACAGAAAATTGGCCCCTACCGAGGAGTTTTTAGAAAAGAAATTCAAGCATAAACCAGCGGTATTGGAGGCCAACAAACGTGTACTGCATGCTGGCTACAACTATGGAGACACTACCGAGACTTTCACCTCACGCTAC
This sequence comes from uncultured Bacteroidota bacterium, assembly GCA_913062655.1. Taxonomy (GTDB): domain Bacteria; phylum Bacteroidota; class Bacteroidia; order Chitinophagales; family S012-47; genus CAJXXO01. The sequence continues at coordinate 4,433 of CAJXXO010000223.1, forward strand.
CGGGTAAAAGCGGCTGAGCTGGAACCGGGCGAATACCGCAACGTAATGGGCAATCAAGCCACCGTATACGGCATGATTGCAGCCAGTCAAAAGTCTGGATTGGATCTGTTTCTGGGCTCTTACCCTATTACCCCTGCTTCCGACATTCTGCACATGCTGAGTAACTACAAGCACTTTGGGGTGCGGACGTTTCAGGCAGAAGACGAAATCGCCAGCATCACGGCAGCCATTGGTGCCGCATTTGGTGGTCACTTGGCGGCTACTTCCACTTCGGGGCCTGGCATGGCGCTCAAAACAGAAGCACTAGGCCTGGCCATCATGCTGGAGATTCCACTGCTCGTTCTTAATATTCAACGAGCCGGACCGAGTACAGGTATGCCGACCAAAACCGAGCAAGCCGACTTATTGCAAGCGGTATATGGCCGAAATGGGGAAGCCCCTCTG
>CAJXXO010000224.1 GCA_913062655.1 uncultured Bacteroidota bacterium
TCAAAATAGGCAAAGCCGTCATCCCACTGACCGCCTTCTTTCCATCCAATATGTGCTAACGTCACTTTCGTCCTTTTGGTCGATGGCGATTCCAATTGCAGAAAGACCTCCATCTTGGTGGATCGCTCCGCTGCAAACTTAGGAGGCGCGACCCATTGAAAAGCGATCTTGTCTTCCGGCTGGTATTGTGTGATCACGCAGCCTTCGTTGCCCTGATTACCTGGGGCGGCACTGGTATCTATTAACACTTCAAAGGGCTCACCTACTGCTGAGCCAATATTGGCAGCGGGTGAAAAGAAGGAGGTAATACCCGCTTCAGTCGTCCACAATTGCCAGACCTCTTCCTTAGAGAGGGGTACTTCTACCGTGTAAATCTGCTGCTGATAATATTGGCCTTGCACCTGTAAGGCTACAAAGAGACAGACCAATGCAATGACTGAGCGCATAGCTAGGTGATTTTGCTACGAAGATAGCGGAAGATCGCGGAGATGTGCAGTATCGTGCGCCTTTACCACCTCAAACCCCGCTCCATTTTGCCGAAGGTGATACAAGGTGAGGTTAGCATGGGGAAATTGGTCCATTTCTTTCAAGGGCCGATCGAGCAGCAGGCACAATAAGGAGCGCATCGCCCGGCCATGCGAGCAGATGAGTAACCGCTGGCCCTCAATCTCAGGCAATCGCTTTATAAAACGAAGCTGTCGCTGTTGCATATCCCAGGCACTTTCCCCTCCCGGTAGCTGCTGTTTGTAGTCGCCCGACTGCCAGGCGGCTACAATACGCCTGTATTCTTCACGCATCTCTTTGGTAGAAGGCTGTCCTTCATGAATGCCCCAATCTATCTCATCCAGCTCGCTATACTTGTCCCAAGGTAAACCTTCATCCAGAAAAGGCGACACACTTTGATGGGTACGTTGTTGCGTGGAAGTAATCACACGGTCAAATGAGACATGCCGGTAAGCCTGATAAAAAGCCTGGGCCTGTATCCGTCCCTTGTCATTCAAGGAGGTGTCTACCCCACGCCCTTGTACAATACGCATGCGATTGTAGTCAGTCTCGCCATGCCGGATAAGGTATACTTCTCGAGCCTCCATCAGCGAAGGATTATGATAGGCTGTGTGTGATGTACCGTTTCGCCTTGTAGGCGTAGCCAGTAGTTGCCCATTGGCAGGGGTTGCAAGTCAACCCTGCCCTGCCATTGAACAGCATTTACCTGCTGCTGATACACCAGTTGTCCGGTAGCATTCACCAGTTGTATGGTAATGGGTTGCGACTCTGCCAAATCCCACTGCACTTGTATAAATGAAGTAGCTGGGTTGGGGAAAACGGATAAGTCGCCTTCCCATTGATGGACGCCTGATAGAACAACATTTGGCACCTCAACCGTTGCCCCCTCGATACAACCATTGGCATCGGTGATCTCCACCTGATAGGTACCGGCTGTCAGGTTTATCGCCCTGCGGTCCGTTTGCCCCTGTGGGTCATCCCACAAGTACGTGTAAGGCTTAACGCCTCCTTGTACAGTGACGGTAGCTGTTCCGAGGCCTAAATTGTTCGTATCGGCTGTAAAGGAAGTATTGGCAGAAATACGTACCGGCTGATCGATTTCGAAAAACCGTTCGGCCGTACAGCCGTTGCCGGCAGTTACCGTTACAAAGTAGAAGCCTATAGAAAGGCCGGTGACCGGATTACCGGTGTCGCCACTGCTCCAATTGTAGGTAAACGGTGGCGTTCCGCTATTGATAGTGACTTCAGCTTTACCATCTGGCAAAGCAAAACAGGTCGCATCAGTGGCTGACACAGTAAATTCGGGCCCTACGGCCACCACAATCTGGTCCACGCGGATGATAGAGTCTTCCCCACCCGCATTGATTGCCTTGAATACCACATCGTAGGTTCCTGCCGAATCGTATTGAATGATTGGGTTCTCTGCTGTAGACACCGATGGTTGGCCGCCCTCAAAGGTCCATAAGAAAGAGGTAGGTGCATTTTGAGAGGCGTTGAAGTATTGCACTGTGCTGCCAGCACACACGGTATCCTTATCCTGGGTAAAATCAGCAACTGGTGCTTGGATAAGCTTGGCCGAATCGCTAAGGCGGAAATAATCGATAGCACCCTCTACCAGATGGCCGGAGAAGGGCTGATCGGCTGTACTAACCATAAAACGCATGGAATCCGTAGGGGTAATAAACTGAGCCAGCCTGAACTCTTCATACACCCATTGTGACAAACCTGGATCATTGACATTCACGACCTTTAGTGTATCGACCCTTTGGTTGTTGTCAATCATAAAGATCAATTCATCATCTGGGGTACCTGATCCACCAGCATTGGCAAACCATCGGTAAAAACTCAGCAAGGGATCGGTAAATGTAGAAGCATCGAAGTAGGGGGATACAATTTGTGTAGAGCCATCATCTACATCGTCTGTACCGGCATTGCCACCACCATTGCCCGTCATTAGGCATTGCGTGCCTAAATCGATATTGATATCTGCACCTGGATTTATCAATGTACCGTTAAAATCAGTGCCTACAGGCTCTCCGCGCGTAAAGCGACCCGTTGAAGCGGTACCATTTTCTTCCCAATTGAAATCCAGCGCAAAATCGTCATAGTAACCTGGCGTCAGCTCAACCAGCAGCGGAGCCGAGGTAGTATCGAAGGCCTGCGCGTTGGCGCCCTTAGTGATGTATCCCCATTTACCGACAAAATAGGAGTACGTATCGCCAAAGAAATTGGGTAACTCAAAATACCCCCCTGTATCAGTAGTGGCGGTATAGTTGAAAAAGCCATCCATGGCAATTTGTGCTCCCTCAATGCCTTGGCCGGTAAGCGAGTCGACCACACGCCCGGTATATTTGAAGGTAGGCAATGGAGTACACGCCAGCGGTTGTTGCAGTAGCTGTGGCCGAGCTGTTTGAATCGCTGCCCGCATGCGATCGGTCTGGCCCTGCGTAAAAATATTCATGCAGTCGTCATGGGTGTAGTCCATGTAATTTTCCACCATATCGGGATGATCTATGGGGGTATCGGTACAAGAGTTGGTGCTGGGACACCCACTGTTGGAAGCATCAGACAAAGGCGTATCGTCCACAAAATCGTCCTGTGCGCAAGGCCCATCGCCCCAGACATGGCGCAAGTTAAGCCAGTGGCCTACCTCATGCGTCCCTGTCCGTCCGCCATTGTAATTGCCACTGAAAGGATTGTGCGGTGATCGACCTACAAAACGGTATCCGACCACTACCCCATCGGTTTGTTTGTTACCTCCCGGAAACTGGGCATAGCCAAGCAGTGAAGAGCTGGAAAAATTAACCACCCAAAAATTGAGGTATTTATCGGCATCCCAAACGGTACTGGGCTTTAGTGTGCTTTGTATATCGCCAGTGCTCCAACTGGCACGTCCACCATTGACTCGGTTTATTCCTGTTGATACCGCTCCATTAGGGGCTTGTGTTGCCAGGCAAAACTCAATTTTGGTGTCGGCAGCTACCGGCTTGAAAACATTGGGTGTGTTTACCGTATCGGCATTTAATCTTCGGAAGTCTTCATTGAGTACCTCTAACTGTGAGAGCACTTGCGCATCACTGATGTTGGGACCTGTGCCCACTGGTTCGCCATTGTGGACGATATGAAAAACCACGGGAATGACAATAACGGTGCTATCCATAGCAGAGCGCTGCGATAAGCGTTGCTGGATCTGTTGCTCTATCCGATCGAGATTTTGTTTCAGTTGAGGATTATCCTGCACCTGCTGTTCCCACACCGACATGGTGCCGCACTGCTCAGTGGATTGAGCAGTAGTAAGTAATGAGAAGAACAAAGCAAGTGTAATGAGCAGACTCGATTTCATAGGATGGACACGATTAATTAACAATACGTACAGCCAGAGGCGCGAAAAAGTTGCGCTAATTTAAAAGATTGAAGAGTGGAAAAATAAAAAAGCCCACTGCTGCGGGCAGTGAGCTACATCTTGACAGTAAGCTGACAGACGATCAGACGATACCTTTCTCCGTCAGATACCGCTCTGCATCCAAAGCGGCCATACAACCGGTACCGGCTGCTGTCACCGCTTGTCGATAGATCTTATCCTGAGCATCGCCACTTGCGAATACGCCTTCAATGTTAGTCTTAGTAGAACCGGGTTGGGTTTGAATGTATCCAACATCGTCCATATCCAACCAATCCTTAAAAATGTCGGTATTCGGCTTATGGCCAATAGCAACAAAGAATCCCTGAATAGGGATTTCCGTTTTTTCTCCTGTTTGGTTGTTGACCACGCGTACACCTTCTACCTCATTTTCACCCAGGATTTCGTCCGTCTCCGTATTCCAATACACCTTGATGTTGTCGGTATTGAACACCCGCTCCTGCATAATCTTGGAGGCGCGCATTTCATCTCTTCGGACGAACATGTGAACCGTAGAACAAATTTTACTCAGGTAAGTCGCTTCCTCGGCAGCCGTATCGCCACCCCCTACGATAGCCACTTCCTGGCCTTTGAAGAAGAACCCGTCACATACAGCACAGGCGCTCACTCCGTGTCCATTCAATCGCTTCTCCGATTCCAATCCCAGCCACTTGGCTGAGGCCCCTGTAGAGATAATAATCGTGTGGGCCTCTAATGTTGTCTTCTCGTCCACGGTTACCTTGTGTACCGGACCATTGAAATCGACACTAGTCACCATACCAAAACGTACCTCGGTGCCCATTCTCTCGGCCTGCTTCTTAAAGTCCTCCATCATCTGCGGACCTAGCACCCCATCAGGATACCCCGGATAGTTTTCTACGTCTGTAGTAATCATCAATTGACCACCCGGTTCCATACCGGTGTACATCACCGGACTCAGATTGGCTCTTGCTGCATAAATGGCTG
>CAJXXO010000225.1 GCA_913062655.1 uncultured Bacteroidota bacterium
CGTGATAAGGGTCCTGTCCAATAATCACTACTTTTACTTTACGGAATGGAGTTCTGTTTAATGCATTGAACATGAGAGGGCCTGGAGGATAAATTGTATAGCCTTTTTCTTTTTCCTGGATCAAAAATGATTTGATGGCCTGAAAATATTCCTGTTTGAATTCAGATTGCAGTACTTTCAGCCATTCCGGGTGGATTTGTGGATTGATGTCCGGCATTTTTGAAAGCTAATTTATCAGGTCAGAGGAGAGATAAAAAAAGAAAACTTCCACAAAGGGTTGATATTTTTTGAAAAGCAGGAAATAAAGCTTTTCAATTGAATGAAAAATGGTTACTTTTGCATCTCTAAAATCAAGGCTCCATAGCTCAACTGGATAGAGCAACTGCCTTCTAAGCAGTAGGTTCCAGGTTCGAGTCCTGGTGGGATCACAAGCGAGCCTTGGCGTTAATTCGTCAGGGCTTTATTTTTAGTGTATGATGTATGTCTATGTTTTACGAAGTAAAAAGGATGGTAGATTCTACGTTGGAATGTCAAATGACGTAGATCGAAGAGTGAAAGAGCACAATGCAGGGAAGACTAAATCCACTAAGGGGTATGTCCCGTGGGAGCTTTTCTTCTTTGAGGGTTACACCAACAGAACTGATGCTAGAGTTCGTGAGAAATATCTTAAGGGGGGCTCTGGGAAAGAATATATCAAGGAAAGGTGGAGGGAAAGCAATCTATTGCTTAACCGCACGGATAAGTCAGGATCACGCCAGTAATCCTGGCAGCAATTGAGCCGGTCTTCTCTAGTAGCTTTACTTTCAAGGGCAACGACTTACGTATTGAACTGAATGATTTCCGCACCATCTACTATTGCCGCAGAAAGCGAAAGTTGCCATGGATATCCTGATCATAGCTTTCACCCGGAAAATCAACGGTATATAGGGTGTCATTTATCAATTGAAAGCTTAGTTGATTATTGAGGTCAAGCCCTTTTACATCTTCCACAATTGGGTCAATGTCCAATTGCAAGTGGGAAGGGTCGGTGATGTCACTGGCGACAATGCGGAAAGCCGTTTTGTGTAATTCCTCATTATCGATGTAGAAAATTATCTTTCCTTTAGGGCTAAATTCAATCTCTGCGGTATAATCCAGATTAGACGCATAGCCAGTGTAGACCTTCGTGCACAAAAAACATTGGGTGTAGGTGTAAAAATTCATCTGATATCGCCCGTGGAAAGCGGTCAGTTCTCCTTCTAGTGTATCCTTTTTGCAGGCGGTCAGCAACAAGAGGAAGAGTATACAGCTCCATAGAAGGTGCTGCTGAATAGCAGAGTTTTTCATGGTTTTGGATTGGTCATGTGTCAGCAGATAGTAAGTCGAGCTATTTCTATGTAACAGGGCAATGGTTGGAGTAAGATAGTCAAATTTGTGGTACAAGTAACCTTTAGGTAAGCGTGTCCTGAGTAAGTTGAGCCCATAATTGTCCCCTTTCCCCTACATTCTAAGCTACTGATTATCAACGATGTGGATTTCGCCCTTACCAAGGCGCTTTTTTGCGTCTACATTTGTTGGTACACCAAATGAGCGCCCCTTTATGAATGACTATCAGCCCGTTAGCTGCCAGTTTTACGATGAACTGGAAGCGATGGCCACGCTCCATAAGCCTGTAGCCGTGGTGTTTCTCAATCCCCTGGGGCAGGCACAAAGCCTGCAAGGCACGATCAAAGACCTCTATTCGCGCTATCAGGCAGAGTTTCTTTTGATGGATGACGGCACAGAGATCCGGCTGGATCGCATTCTCCAAGTGAATGGCAAACGGCCGGTTCAGTTTTGCTAGTTTTCGCGTAAAAGCAAATATTGGTAAGGTGCCAGGGTAAGGCTGTCACCAGTGAACGCATTACCCGTAAATTGATCTTTAAGGGCAGGCCCCTGCCATTCGGTTGGTCGTGCAACAGTGACCTCCGTATTACGCACATTGCAAACCACCAGACTTCTTTCATTGCCCACCCGTTCAAATAGCATCACTTCCAGTCTTTGGTCAAAATAGGTGTAGCCACCCGTTCGTAGCTCAGGAAATTGCTGGTACAGCTCATACAATTGGGTGTAGAAGCCTCTAAAACCTCGTGGATCATCCCAGTTGAGAGGCGTATCGGAAAACAAATTAAGCCGCTGTTGACTGCCCACTTCCTGCCCATTGTACAGCATCGGCACACCCGGCATATACGTCAGCGCCACCGCGGCAGAGCGTATGCCATCATAGGATTGATAATAGTGGACTGGCAGCTCTTCGAAGGATACCTTATCGTGATTGGTGACCATCCGAAGCCGGTAGGTCCCGGCCGGATCACGATCTTTTTCTATTCCTGCCCAATACCCTGGCCAATCAGCAGAGCGGGCACCGGAAAATGCCAACCCCATTCGATCGTATAAGGTCCATGAAAAAGCAATATCAAAACCGCCATCAGTGAGCAAGTTGCGGGCTTCGCCTTCGGCCAGCATGATCAGGTCGCGGTCACTTTCCAGGGTCGCCAGGCAATTCGACCAAAAGTCTACCGGTACGCCCTCGGCATAGTCGCAGCGGTAGCCATCGATATCAAAAGTCTCCACCCACCATTGCATAGCAGCAATAATACTATCTCGGGTAGGGCCGTGGTCAAAGTTGAGATCCGCCACATCCTGCCAGTTGGTGCCGGGCGGAATCACGATGTTGCCGTTGCCATCCTGGGTGTACATCTCCGGATGCTGTGTAATCCATGGATGGTCCCATGCGGTGTGATTCGCCACAAAATCAAGGATAATGGCGATACCTCTGGCATGTGCAGCTTCGATCAATGCTCGAAAATCGCTGGTGTCGCCATATTCAGGCGAGATCGCCTTGAAGTCTCTGACGCTGTAGGGCGAACCAAGCGGAGGCATGCTTTTTGCTTCACCCACAGGATAGATTGGCATGAGCCAAATGCAGTTGATGCCCAGGTCCTGGAGTTCATCCAACCTTTCAGTGACTGCATCCAAGGTGCCGTCTTCAGAAAAACTACGGGGAAATAGTTCGTACATCACGATGTCTTCCACCTTGGGTGGCGTGTAAACGTCTACCGGTGGGGGAGGCGCTTTTTTACAAGCCAGTAGGGAAAAGAGTAGTCCTACAAGAAGCAATCGAGATTCCATGCTGCTAAAGTAGTCAAGTAGTACTGTAAACGGGGGCTAATAGACGCTCGGTATTAACACTTTTGACCTTCTACTCAGCATATTTCCATGTATAGCCTATTTCCCTTTTCCTTGTACGATTGTCAGTACCGTGTAGATCATGATCTTAAAGTCGATAGCGAGTGACATGTTTTCGATGTACAGCAGGTCGTATTTCATGCGCTCGATCATCTCATCCACATTTTCTGCATAGCCAAACTTCACCATACCCCAAGAAGTAAGGCCGGGCTGTACTTTTTGCAGGTGTTTGTAAGAAGGGGCTTTGGCTACAATATGATCGATATAATACTGTCGCTCCGGACGGGGCCCCACGAGTGACATTTCGCCTTTCAGGATATTGAAAAATTGGGGCAATTCATCGAGGCGCCATTTTCGCATGATGCGGCCCCAGGGTGTAATGCGCGGATCGTGGTCGCTGGAAAGCTGCGGTCCATGTTTCTCCGCGTCCACATACATGGAGCGAAATTTCAGGATGTGGAACGGCTTGCCCCCTTTACCAATGCGCTCTTGCTTGTAGAAGATAGGGCCCGGGCTAGACAAGCGCACCCGGATGGCAATGAATACCAATAAGGGAGCCAGCAATAGGATGGCAAAACCAGAGCCCACAATATCCAACAATCGCTTTACCACCTTTTGCCATTGGGGCATCAAGTCGGGGTAAATCTCGATGAGCACGGCCCCGAGTACGTTTTTCATCTTCACCGAGCCAGATAGTATGTCGTACATGTCGGGAATGATCTTCACCACCACCTTGTAGCTGGCTAATTGGTTGATGATTTGCCGGAGCTTGTGGTGTTCAGAGGTCTCCACGCAGATAATTACCTCATCGATATTGTAATCGGTCAAAATACGGTCCAGGTCTTCCAAACGGCCTAGTTCTTTCAAATGGTCGCGTAAGCCATTCGTCCCTTCCCCGTTGGTGTGCACATAGCCAACAAATCGATAGCCCAGGTTGTACGGCAGTTCAGTAATCTCCTTATAGAGGTCTATGGCCCGCTTGTCGCCACCAATGATAAGCGTGTTGTAGCCGATACGGCCTTTTTCCAGTTGGCGTTTGGCGGCTGTAAGCTGAATGAAGCGAGCGGTGAAGGTCAAAAAGAAGTGTGACCCCATCAACACCAGCACCGACTGGTAGTAATTCCGGTAATTGGCGATCACATCGTCAATAATCAGGAAGAAGAAAAGCACGATCACCCCAATGAAGGTCTGCCATGCCGTTCGGCCCAATTCGGTAAGGCGCGATTTACGATAGATGTCCGTGTAAGTGCCAAAAACAGCATAGAAAACCACCCAAGCTATGGGAATAATCAGGATACCGTAGATGAACTTGGTATCGTACAAGTCAATAAAATGGTCGTACGGTACTTCCTCGATGCGTAGCTTTCGGTAGGTAAAGAGAATGGCCCAGGATAGCGCGGCCATCAAAAGGTCAATCAGTATGTATGTGGCTATTCCTAATCGTCTGTACAATCGCATGCTCCGTCCCGCCTAGAAGTGCACAATTTTTACATTATCCCAATACAAGTTGGCCGAGTTGAGGCTGTCCGGTAGACTAGTGGCAAATACAACCTGGAAGTTGTTCACTGTCAGCCCTGATGCGAGGTTGGTAATATCAACATACATCTTGTTCCACACCTCCCGTGGGTTGTCCGTAACCAGGTACTCC
>CAJXXO010000226.1 GCA_913062655.1 uncultured Bacteroidota bacterium
TATGCTGTTTAATTTGAATGCAATTTTCGGAAATACAACTGAAAAAGTTCTTTCAAACGCTCAGGCACGACCGGTTTCAACAAATAGTTATCTATACCAATCTGCTTCATGTCGGTAAGCATATCATCAGTATATTCTCCGGATAACGCAACGATGGGCAGACTCATTTGGTTTGCCCCTGCTTCGCCATTGCGGATACGCTTCGCCAAAGTAAGACCGTCTTCATCCGGCAGACGCATATCCAACAGCAGCACATCAACCGGTTCCTGCTGCAACTTATCCAACGCCTCTAACGCAGTATCTGCCGTTCTTATTTCCACACCCCAAGGCAAGCCATACCCTTCTACAATCAGTTGATTGCTCTCCACGTCTTCTACGTACAACACTTTCATACCCCGGATGGAGAGGTCATCGGTAGACGCCCAATCTTTTGAAGAGGCCGTGGAAGTATCCGGTGAAGCCATTTCAAAAGGCAGGATAATGGTAAAACGGGTGCCCTTCCCTTCGGTGCTTTCCACGGTAATTTTTCCTTTCAACAAGTGCACCATAGTCTCAACAATGGACAGGCCTAATCCTGTACCTTGCGCGCCCAACTTGCCATGTTCCGGCACTTGGCTGAAAGCTTTAAAAATCTGACCCAATCGTTTTTGGGGGATACCGATGCCGGTGTCTTGTATGTCGAATTGCAGCCATATCTCTGGCAGTGCTTGCCTGAGCACAGATAAGCGAACCGTAACCGATCCACTTGGGGTAAACTTGACTGCATTGGACAATAAATTGGTAAGGATCTGATTGATGCGCAGGGGGTCACCTTTCACATGGCGCGGTACATTGGTATCACATTCAAATTCCAGTGCCACCCCTTTCTCCTTGGCTTGCTCTTCGAATAAATGGGTAGTTTTCTCAATCAGCTCACATAGATTAAAGTCGGTAGTGGCCAACTCTACCTTTCCGGTGGAAGCCTTCGCATAATCAAGAATATCATTGATCAGGTTGACCATGTTGTAGGCGGAGAAATCAAGTGTCTGCAGCATTTTCTCCTGCTCAGGCAGATGGGCATTTTGTTGTAGCAGCTTAGCTACACCTTGTATCACATTCAGGTGATTCCGCATCTCGTGGTTGAGGAAGGAAAAATACTCTTCCCGCTCGCGTGCCATTCGCTCGGCAGAGGTGCTCCGCTCCAATAAACTCTGCTGCTCTAACATCAATTGTGTAATATCGGTCAGGCTAAGAAACACCCACCGATCCTGCTCTTCGCGCCCCTGCATGACACTCAGCTCTACCCGCATCCAAATGATCTTACCCCCGGCATTCAGGAAACGTATAGTGCGTGGCCCGGCCGTAGGGTGCTTGTCCAAATGCGTCCACAAGGCCTTCAGCCGGGAAACATCAGCCGGGTGTACCTTCGCCAACAGTTCGTACCAGTGTTGAATCTGCGAACCAGGGTGACGGGTCAGCTTAAACAATACATCATTTAAGGCCCTTAACCGCTGACTATTGGCATGAATCAGGAGGTAGGCCGTTTGGGTATTTGCTAATACCTGCTGCACGTAGTGTCGCGTATCTTCTCGCTGCACCGCCATATCCGCACCTGCCAGAGGGACTAGCCGGAAGTGGATTTGCTGCACAGCCGAAGACTCCGACTCTTCGTAGCACACCTCGCCATTCATCACATATTTATCCAGGCATACATTTTCAATAGGTCGAACCGAAACGGTAAAATGTTCTTCCCGCTTTTGGATCGCCTCAGCTATAGTCTGCTCGACTAGCTTGCGGTAGCTATCCTTGAATAGGGCTGTAATGGGTATCCTCGACTCAGTAACAGAACTTGAAAAGGCTTGTTGCAAAGCCTTAGAAAGGTACGTGAGGTAGAGGTTGGCATTACAAGCCCCAAAAAATGTGGCAGTGTCAGCCATTTGCTCTGCGATTACCTGTTTTTCTTATTCCCCCACGAAAAATTTGTACAGATACAGGATTTACGCTTTACTAATATACAGCTTTCTGGTACAAGAAGCCAGTACTTTGCTCAATGGACAGCGTGATTTTCAATGAGCTGCCATAATTTTTCAGCGGATTGATCCCAATCAAAAGCACTCGCCTGCGGCAGTGTTTCCGCTGTAAGTGTTTGATGCAGTGCCTTATCCATCGCCAATCGGGTGAAACCCTCTGCCATGGCCCCCACATCTGTCGGGTCAACGCAAAGGCCTGCCCGCCCAGCCACTTCAGGCATGGAGGTGGTATTGGAAGTCAATACCGGCACCCGGCATTGTAAGGCCTCCAGCAACGGTATACCAAAGCCCTCAAACAGCGATACATAAGCCAGGGCATAGGCGGCCCCCATCAATGACGCTACAACTGCTAATGGCTGATAGTCAAGAAACTGAACAGCTTCTTTATGGACCATTTGCTGGTAAGCCTCATCGATAGTGGCAGTCATCCAGGCTTTGCGGCCAACAATCAGTAGCTGATGTGGCGCCTCTGTTGTCGCCTTGAAACGGTCGAAAGCCTGCAATAACCGGTCTACATTCTTTCTCGGCTGTAACGCCCCAACGTAGAGAAAGTAGGGTTTGCCCTCACTGTATTGTTCCCGAATGCGTTGTTGTTCCCCTTCGCTTATCGGAGCGTATTCTTCACGGGCACCATTGTACACCACCGATACCTTTTCGGCCGCAGCCGGATAATGTGCTACCAGGTCTTCCTGTGAATATTTGGATACAGTCACTATGTGGTTGGCCCGTGCCACAAATTTGGGGTAGAAATAGTGCACATACTGCCGTATCGGCCAATTGACGTGTTGCGGATAGTGCAATAGCGATAAATCGTGCACCGTCATTATGGTGGGCACTTGTGATCGCAGCGATAGATACGCTTCAGGAGAAAAGAAAAGATCGGGCTGAAGTTGGTTCAGCTTACGGGTAACGCTGTACTCAAACCACAGGTACCACAAAATAGGGTGCCGGGCCGGTGGTTGCAACACATGCGGCACTACGTTGGGGCCAAAGAGAAATTGCTCATCATAGGGCCGGTCGAAAAAGAAATGAAAGGTCGAGTTGGGATGGTGGGCCACGATTCTGCGCAGCAACTCATGGGCAAACCAACCTATGCCTTCAAGTTGATCAGGTAGTAATAAACGGGTGTTAACGGCAATATTCATGGGCACAGGCAGGTGGCCAAAAATACCTATTTTTGGGCGGTTTCATCCCATTCAGATTCTCCAGCGCATGCGCCTATTAGTGGTCTGTAATAAATCGCCTTTCCCTACCGTGGATGGAGGGGCTGTGGCCATGGCGGCACTGCTGCATTTGCTCAAGGCTTTGGCATACCAGGTCCACGTGGTTATTTTTTCTACCCGCAAGCACCCCTTTTCGATAGACAACGTACCTGAGACCCTGCGAAAGTCCTTTGACTGGCACCCTATCGAGCTGGACACAACGATTCGTCCGCTAGCCGCCCTACAACATCTCTTCACCGGCCAATCGTATATTTTACAACGCTTTGTCGATGAGGAGGTACAAAAAAAGCTTGAGGAGGTGACCCACGCCTACTCGTTTGACCTGGTTCACCTGGAGAGCCTATTCACACTGCCCTATGCCCCCTTGTTGAAAAAAGCCACCGGGGCACCGGTCATTTACCGCGCCCACAATGTGGAGCACCACATCTGGCAACGATTGCAGCGAGAGACACGCCAACCTTTCAAAAAATGGTACCTGCTCCGGGAAGCTAAGAAGCTACAACAGTCCGAAACGTATTGGATCCGGCAGTGTGATGGCATTTTGGCTATTTCGCCTACTGACACCACCTGGTTCGCATCTCATTTTCCATCTATTCCAACCCTGGACTTGCCCGTGCCGGTTACCTTGCCGGAAGAAAGAACCGCTGCGTCCAATCGACTCCCCCGGGTGTTTCACCTCGGAGCCATGGATTGGGCGCCCAATCAGGCAGCCGTCCAATGGTTGCTGGATGCCATCTGGCCGCGTGTACGGGCTGCAGTGCCTGAGGCCCAGCTCCATCTGGCAGGACGTCACATGCCGAAGCGACTCCTGCAGCAAGCTGCACCCGGTATCCATGTACAGCGTGAAGTACCCGATGCAAAAGCCTACATGGCACAACATGATATCCTGATCGTACCTTTGCAATCCGGCAGCGGTTTGCGCATAAAGATTCTGGAAGCAATGGCCATGGGTAAAGCAGTAGTGACCACTCCGCAGGGGTTGGCCGGTATACCGGCAGAACCGGGCGCAACGGTGTTGGTAGGGGAAGATGCCGAGGCGCTGGCCCGACACTTGATACGCCTGCTACAGGAGCCTGGTATAGCACATGCCCTTGGCGCACGAGCCCGGGAGTGGGTAGTTGATCGCTACCACCCTGATACAATCAGCGCGCAGTTGGCTGCCTTCTATCAAAAACAGTTGATGGCATGAAACTACTCGCCATACTGCCTAGATTTCCTTTCCCCTTGGAAAAAGGGGATAAACTACGTGCCTACCACTTGTTGAAGGGCTTGTCCCGGCACCACGACATTTATCTATTTGCCCTCACCGACCAACCGGTAAAGAACGCCCACCTTCAGGAAGTAGCCTCCTTTTGTACAGCCATAGAAGTGTATCGGCAACGTTGGAGCGGTATTGCCTGGCATATGCTTACCAGTTGGTTGCAAGGCTGGCCCTTGCAGATGGGCTACTACTACCACCCCGCTGCACTGCGTCAACTGCGTCAATTTGCAGACCACGTGCAGCCCGATCAGCTTTACTTCCAGTTGCTGCGTACCGCCCGATATGCCAAGGCCTTTCCCGAACGCCCCAAAACCTTGGATTACATGGATGCCTTTGCCGCGGGCATGCAACGCAGGGCGAA
>CAJXXO010000227.1 GCA_913062655.1 uncultured Bacteroidota bacterium
ATTTGTGATCAACGGGATAACCGGTATCTACCCGGTGTAGTCGTCATGCAACCGATCGCTGTGCTCATAGCTTTGGACCGCGTCTACAAAGGCTTTCACACCATCCAGCGGAGTGTCTGGATACACGCCATGTCCCAAGTTCGCTATGTGACGATAGGGACCAAAGTATTCCAACATTTTGCTGGTCTCCTGTTGAATGGTAGCCGTGTCGCCATACAACACGCACGGATCCAGGTTGCCCTGTAGGGTCTTCTTCCACCCTACCTGCTGGCGCGAATCCTTGACATGCATGGTCCAATCCAGCCCTATCACCTGACAGTTGAGGTGCCCCATCTCTGGCATGGCAAAAAAGGCCCCTTTGGAGAACACAGTGATAGGCACTTCATATATCTCATCGCAAATTCGGGCGATATACTCCAAGCCAAACTCACTGTATTGTTCCATAGAAAGAATGCCGGCCCAGCTATCAAATACCTGTACCAGGTCTACCCCGGCTTTGATCTGCGCTTTTAGGTATTGAATGGTACTCTCTGTGATTTTGTCTAACAACGCATGTGCCATGTCGGGCCGTTGGTAGAGCAGTCGCTTGGCTTGGCTGAACGTTTTGGAGCCTCCTCCTTCTACCATGTAACTGAAAATGGTCCAGGGAGCCCCGGCAAAACCAATCAACGGCACACGATTATGCAGAGCGTCCCGGGTCAGTTGGATGCCTTGGGTGACGTACTGCAAAGCTGAAGGATCTGCCACATGGATTCGTTCCAGGTCCTTTTCCGAACGATTCACTTCAGGGAAGCGTGGTCCTTTGGATTCCACCATTTCATACGGCAAGCCCATGGCTTCGGGTATAACCAGAATATCGGAGAAAATGATCGCTGCATCTACCCCCAGCTCATCTACCGGCTGTAGGGTCACTTCGCAGATCAGTTCAGGATTGGTGACCAATTCTTTAAATCCACCTACCTGCTCACGCACCTTGCGATATTGTGGCAGAATTCTACCCGCCTGGCGCATCAACCAAACAGGGGTACGCTCTACTTCTTCGCCTTTGGCTGCCCGGAGCAACAAATCATTCTTCAACGCTGTCATCTCTCTAGCTTTAAACTACAAATATCCGTATTCTGTGGCAGAGACTTTGCACATTGCTGTGGGGTAAAACAAAAGTAGCACTCCGGTGTATTATCGGTACATTCGTAATCGTTACAGATAGCTACTATGTACATCATAAAGATCAAAGGCAAAGTCAAAATTCCGGATTACGTTCAGATCCGTGATGAGCAATTTACGCTACTCGCCTACTTTCGGGCCGACAGACCGGAAAGGGCCCTCCAGAAGGTAGGCCTGGCCGAGAAGGAAGAGCAGATAAAGGAAATAATTGCAGAATTGCCTTTTGGAAAGGTCCAAAAACTGGAGCTCAAATGAGTGAGGCCAATGTGCAAGCACCCATACTATCCCTGAAAGATGTTCAGATATACCAGGACCAAAGCCTTGTGCTGTCTGATGTAAATATGGAGGTGCATGCGGGTGAATATGTCTATTTGATCGGTAAAACCGGTTCGGGTAAAAGCAGTTTGCTCAAAACCTTGTATGGTGACCTGCCCCTGCGACATGGACAAGGTTGGGTGGTCGGCTACGATTTGTCAAAGCTTACCTGGAAAAAGCTACCAGCCCTTCGCAGACGATTGGGCATTGTCTTCCAGGATTTTAATTTACTGACAGACAGGTCTGTGTTTGACAACCTCAAGTTTGTACTGAAAGCGACAGGCTGGAAAGACAAAGAGCAAATGGAGGTTCGAATCAACTATGTATTGGAAAAGGTAGGCTTGGGCACCAAGGGCTTTAAAAAACCTCATGAATTGTCGGGAGGTGAACAGCAGCGCATCGTTATTGCACGAGCGTTGTTAAATGATCCGGAGTTGATCCTGGCGGATGAGCCAACCGGCAACCTGGATCCGGAAACCTCTGACGATATCATCCGATTGATTCGTAATTTGAACAAGGATACCGGCACACCAATTGTAATGGCTACCCACGATTACACTATTCTGGAAAAGTTTCCGGGGCGCATTCTCAATTGCCAGCAAGGAAAGCTAGTGGAGTCGGAAAGTATCGAAATGTAACTAAGCCAACAACGGCTTGATCGCTTCCACGTATTCGCGAAGCTCTTCACGGTTGCTCTCATTCTCCGCATTACCGATCAGTTCGAGCAAATATTCAAAGTCGTTCATACCCAGGTCTTCCTCATCGTCCAGAAATTGGATATTGAACTTGCCATTCATCTCCAGGTATTCGTAGGTAAGACGCAGTGATTTCACGACCAACGGATCGGGGTCTTGCTCCTTCACCAGTTCGCGCAACTCTTTCAACTCAGCAATGGTCTGGTTGTTGTCCCATTTATTGTTGTGCACCGCCTCTTTGATGGCCTTCATTTTTTTTATGGTAATCTGCTCTTTCATAGTTGTTCGCTTCTTTCAACAAAAGTAAAACTCTCTGCGCTATATCGGAATTAGAAATGACGTTTGTGCGAAAAAGTAGTGGCCAGGTAGGCCGATGCTGCAAGTGTGTAAAATATCCCCCTATCCACATCAGGTTTACCGACTCAATTGGTTATTTTAGCCGATTCAAAAGTAAACATCCCTCATGACCGACAAGCAGACCAGAATATTCGTTTTGACCGGTATGATTTTGGCCGTAGCGTTAGTACGCTTCATCAGCCTTCCATTCCCTAATGTAGCACCCATTGGTGCCATGGCATTGTTTGGTGCCACCTATTTCAGAAACAAGGCCCTGGCTTTTGTCGTACCGCTAGGCGCTCTGTTGCTCACAGATGTATTCATTGGCTTTCATGGTGTTATGCCCTTCGTGTATGGTGCCTTTATCGCTATCGGGGGTATAGGATTATTGCTGCGCAATAACGTAAAAACAGGTAATGTAGCTTTGGCCGGTCTCGCCTCGGCTATTGTATTCTTTTTGGTCTCTAACTTTGGGGTATGGGCCACGATGCCTGGTCCGAAAAACTTCGCCACCTTAATGTTAACCTACGAGCTAGGGCTTCCCTTCTTCCGATACACGCTACTGGGGGATTTCATCTTTATTAGCGTCTTATTCGGTGGATTTGCGTTGTTGCAACAGCGTGTGCCGGCCTTGCAGAGAGGATAAATAACCTCAATAGGCAAAAATATCTGCTGCCTGCATGGCGTGGTAGTTGGCAGTAAGTAGTGCTAATAACACAGCTACCGAGAGAACAACAAGAAATAGCTTACTAATTACCTTCATCCGCAATAGAATACACTCCCTACCCTATTCATATGATCAATCAGGTTGGGATTATCAATTTGGTGGTAAATCGCTACATCGATTTTGTAAGGCAGTAAAAGATCATCCAACTCATTTTCAATGGCTAATGCGTCTTTTAGTGTTACCTTTTCACCCATAAGTGCTAAATCAATATCTGAACCGGTGTGAAAATCCCCCTTTGCACGAGAGCCATATATCACTACACGCTCTACATTGGGGTATCTTGCAAAAACCTCCTTTATCTGTTCAATCACAGATGCTGAAAGTCCAAATGACTGGTTGCTTTGACCACTCACTTTTCGAATTTTTCCAGTTCCACGATGAGGGATTGAATAGCCGGAAAATATTGCGATTGAATTTTCTCTGCAATTCGCTCAGCTACCGCGAGGTTGTATGTATGTGAAGATTCATGCCTACTTCGTATCATTTCCATCCATACCTCACCTTCCTCAATTAAACCCATCTGAAAGGCTTCTCTGGTTGCATCTTTCGAGCCAAACAGCTTCGCATTGCCACGTGATTCGATAAAATCCTTCAGGGTTTTCCAGGCTAGCTCATGGGTAAACTCAAAACCATGAATCAAGCCTTGCTTCTCCAGATCAGATAATTGACGTTCCTTTCCTATGCTTACAGCATTGGCAAGTTGCTGAAACGCACGCTTTAAATTGTCAAATCTCTGTACCCACCTAATATCTTCATTCATATGGAAGGGTTTATACTTCGAATATAAGGATTAGTGGTTCACAATGTGTACATCACTAATGGGTAGTTTTTGGCACACTTTTAGTTTCAAGAGGCCTCAAAGACTTGCCTCATGAAACAATTCCTGCTATTCACGATTGGATCAATACTATTGAGCAGTTGTCAATCAGCTGAGCCTTGTGATATCGGCAACTATGGGGAGATCATAGTCACCAATTATAGTGAAGACATCTACACCATTCACTACGAAGGAAAAAGCCTGTTTCAACTGGGGCCGGATCAGACTTACTCTGCCGGTGATTTTGATGCGGGTACCCATTACTTGTTTGCCTCTTCAGGAAGTGAACAACAAGAGTGGAATGGTGTGGTCGTAGAAAGCTGTAAGACCACCTATTTGGCTATTCCAAAAAACTGAGGTAGATACAAAAACAAAGCGCTCCTAGTGAGGACGGAGCGCTTAGTTCATTGCAGCCATTCCGGAAGTGCGCTGCAATGTATATCGTGTGTTACTGTATTCTTAACTCAATGTTAGCCTTTACCTACGGACTATCCAAAAAACGGTTTCAACATCCGTCTATTTTTTCTTACACCTAGCTGCCATCATGCGGGGTTTGCCTTGGTAATCCTTTTTAACGGTAATGTCTACCATGTCCCACTTTTCCCATACCGTCATAACGGCTTCCGATTGGGCTTCATGAATTTCGACCATCAACCAGCCGCTTTCACTAAGGTAATGCGGTGCTTGTTGGGCCAACAAGCGATAGAAGACGAGTGGGTCATTATCCGGGACGAACAGGGCCAGGTGTGGCTC
>CAJXXO010000228.1 GCA_913062655.1 uncultured Bacteroidota bacterium
TATTGTATTTCTTCTACACTCTTACACTCTTCAACTTATAAACTCTTACACTCATAAACTCATCCACTCCTTCCCTTCTACCCTTCTACCCTTCTACCCTTCTTCCCTTTTAAACTCCTAAACTCTTACCCTTCTATACTCATCCACTTCTCCACTCATTAACACATAACCCGGAACCCGGAACACTACACCTCTTTCTTTTGGCTACCAATCCCCTCTTACATCCCGTATCTTTGCGGCTTCGAACTTTTGACCAACCGAAGCATTTGGCTCACATGGCGCAGCAGACCTCCACCCCATCGCGTACAACCCCCCAACCTTTTCATGGCGATGCCTTGCACGTATATGGCGCGCGTGAGCACAATCTGCGCGACATCAACGTCACCATTCCTCGCAATCAATTGGTTGTCATCACCGGTATCAGCGGTAGTGGAAAATCTTCCCTCGCCTTTGATACCATTTATGCCGAAGGCCAAAGACGCTACATGGAAAGCTTCTCGGCCTATGCCCGGCAGTTTATTGGCGACCTGGAGCGGCCAGATGTAGAAAAAATCACCGGTTTGAGTCCGGTTATCTCGATTGAACAGAAGACGACCTCGAAAAACCCCCGCTCTACGGTGGGTACGGTCACCGAGATCTACGACTTCCTGCGATTGTTGTTTGCCCGGGCCGGAGAGGCTTTTTCTTACGAGACGGGCAAGCGGATGACGCGCTTTACCGAACAGCAAATTCTCCATCATCTGCTGGAGCGTTTTGACGACAAGCGCGTGGTCTTGCTGGCGCCCCTGGTCAAGGGGCGAAAAGGGCACTACCGGGAACTGTTTGAGCAAATTCGCAAGCAGGGCTACCTGAAAGTGCGGGTCGATGGCGAGATCATGGAGATCCGGGAAAAGATGCAGGTGGATCGCTTCAAGATCCACGATATCGAAGTGGTCATCGACCGGTTGCGCATTCGGGCTGACGAGGAAGACCGCCTAGCGGGGTCACTGCACACCGCCCTGCGTATGGGCAAGGGGCTGGTAATGGTGATGGACTACGACACCGAGGAAATCCAGAGCTTCAGTGAGCAGTTGATGGATGCAGAGACCGGCCTATCCTACGATGAGCCTTCTCCGAACACCTTCTCTTTCAATTCGCCTTATGGCGCCTGCCCGCATTGCAAGGGACTGGGCACCATCCACGAGATCAATCCCGACTCCCTGATCGATGATCCCAACAAGACACTCAGCGAGGGTGGCATCGCGCCTATTGGGGAGTTTCGCGACAATTACATTTTCAAACAATTGCGGGCGCTCGGCAAGCAATATGGCTTCACCCTTGGCACCAAGGTCAAAGACATGTCTGATGAGGTGCTGAATGTCGTTCTTTATGGCTCAGCCAGTGGTAAACTGGAAGTCCCGATGAGCTTTGGCAAAGATGATCGCTGGTATAGCCTCGATTATGGGGGTGTCGTGGCTATGTTGAAGCGCTCCTTCAGCAAAACCTCCTCGGACGGCATCCGCAGGTGGGCGGAGAGTTTCATGGAGGAGGTGCCTTGCCCGGAGTGCCATGGTACGCGGCTGAAGAAACAGTCGCTCCACTTCAAGATTGGGGATAAAAACATAGCCGAGCTGGCCAACCTCAACATCGATAAACTGCAGGCATGGTTGCACCAGGTGGAGCCCACCCTTTCGGAGCGGCAACAAAAGATTGCCGGGGAGATCTTGAAAGAACTACGCATTCGCACCCAATTTCTGTTGGATGTAGGGCTCGAATACCTGGCACTCGACCGGCCCGCCCGAACCCTCTCCGGAGGTGAGTCGCAGCGTATCCGCCTGGCGACACAGATCGGCTCCAAGCTCAGTGGTATCACTTACATTTTGGATGAGCCCAGCATTGGCCTTCACCAGCGCGACAATCAGCGACTGATTCATGCCTTACAAGAGCTGCGAGATGCCGGCAATACGGTGCTGGTGGTAGAACACGACCGGGAGATCATGGAGGCAGCCGACCATGTGATCGACCTGGGACCGGGTGCCGGGGAACATGGCGGGGAAGTGGTGGCAGAGGGCCCTCCCGAGGCCATCGCGAAAAGTGACAGCCTGACCGGCCAATACCTGCGTGGCCAACTGGCTATTCCTGTCCCCCAAAAGCGCAGTGATGGTAACGGTAAAGCACTTGTACTGCAAGGCGCTACCGGCAATAACCTAAAGGATGTAGATGTAGCCATTCCCCTGGGCACGTTCACTTGTGTGACGGGTGTCTCCGGGTCCGGCAAGTCTACCCTGATCAACGAAACGCTGTACCCCCTGCTCAGCCAGCATTTTTACAAAAGCCGCAAGAAGCCGTACCCTTACCGCTCTATCGATGGGCTGGATCATATCGACAAAGTGATCGACATTGACCAGTCCCCCATCGGTCGGACGCCACGCTCCAACCCGGCTACCTATATTGGCGTGTTTACCGATATCCGCAAGCTCTTCAGTGAGGTACCAGAGGCCAAAATTCGCGGCTACAAGCAAGGGCGTTTCTCCTTTAATGTAAAAGGTGGGCGCTGTGAAGAGTGTCAAGGGGGGGGCATGCGGTTGATAGAAATGAACTTCCTCCCCGATGTGTACGTGGAGTGCGAAAAGTGCCACGGCAAACGCTACAATCGCGAAACGCTGGAGATACACTATAAGAACAAGAACATCAGCGATGTGCTGGACATGACGGTGGAAGAGGCACTCGACTTTTTCGAGCCGGTACCTTCTATCTACCAAAAACTCAAAACGATGAACGAGGTTGGCCTCAGCTATATTCGCCTGGGGCAATCCTCCACCACGTTGTCCGGAGGCGAAGCGCAACGGGTCAAATTGGCCTCCGAGCTATCCAAGCGGGATACCGGTCGCACGCTTTACATCCTGGACGAGCCCACTACCGGTCTCCATTTTGAAGACATACGAGTATTGCTGGAGGTACTGCAAAAGTTGGTAGATCGGGGCAATACGGTCATCGTGATCGAACACAATCTAGATGTAATCAAAGTAGCCGATCATATCATTGACCTGGGCCTGGAAGGAGGTGCGGGCGGAGGTGAAATCCTGGCTACCGGCACCCCAGAAGAGATTGCACAACACCAGCGATCGTATACCGGCCAGTTTTTACGAGAAGAGTTGCAGCGATAGTAAATCAGCAGCAGGCCCCATCAAAGAGCGCTTCCAGTTGCCGCTCCAATTCTTCACCCGACCAAGGTTCGATGGTTGGATGAGCCTTTGCCCTGACTCTTTCGTGCACACTATTGAAATAGGAAACAAAAGGAGAGGACCCTATCCAGTCTGCCCACTGCCTGGTGAGGAAAACCGGCAGCATACTAATTAATGGGGCGGTACCCAAGGGTGCGATTACCGCCTGACAGCCTTCCCGCTGCATGGCATAGATCAAATTGACCTGTTCCCACTCGACCAGGCTATCTGCCGGGATGACATGGTAAGTAAGGTGAGGTGCCTTTGGCCAAAACCATTGGGTTTCCGGCCAAATGAATATTTGCCAGTCATGGTGGGTTGGCAGAGCCAACAACCACGCCTGAAGGCGGCTGGTGGTAGCCCAATGTTGCCGGGCGGAGGTAAGATCTAGCGGAAGCGTTATTGCAAGTTTCATGGGGACGATATTGTACTCAACAATATAGTCGTCCCACTATGCCTTGTCAGCAATACTCGGTCAATGACCGCTTTGGCAAGACAAACTAGCCCTCCGGCACGCGCAGTGCAATCTGCAATTCTTCCAATTGCTCTTCGCTTACGGGGCTCGGTGAGTCCAGCATCATGTCGCGGCCATGGTTGTTTTTCGGGAAAGCGATGAAGTCGCGAATGGATTCCTGCCCACCGAAAATGGCACATAAGCGGTCAAACCCAAAAGCAATACCGCCATGCGGTGGGGCACCATACTCAAAGGCATTCATCAGGAAGCCAAACTGTGCTTCTGCCTCTTCATCGGTGAAACCCAGCACCTCAAACATGCGCTTCTGCAATTGGCGGTCGTGAATACGAATGGAACCGCCACCAATCTCTACTCCGTTGATAACCAGGTCATACGCATTGGCATGAACGGCCCCGGGGTCGCTATCGAGTTTATCCAGTTCATCCAGCTTAGGTGAGGTAAAGGGATGGTGCATCGCATAGTAGCGCTGGGTTTCCTCATCCCACTCCAGGAGTGGAAAATCCACCACCCACAGTGGCTTGTACACGTCCCAACTCCGCAAACCCAACCGGTCGCCCATTTCCAGACGCAGTGCGCCCAGTTGTTTGCGCGTGGCCTCTGTGGACCCAGATAAAACAAGCAGTAAGTCACCCGGCTTCGCCCCCATGGCATCAGCCCAGCTTTGCAAATCTTCCGCAGCAAAGAACTTATCTACGGACGATTTAAATGACCCGTCTTCATTGTACTTCACATACACCAAACCTTTGGCGCCAATCTGCGGCCGCTTCACCCAATCGGTCAATTGATCGAGTTGCTTACGGCTGTAGTCAGCACAACCTTTGGCGCAAATACCCACCACCAATTCTGCCTGATCGAAGACGTTGAAGCCTTTGCCCTGGGCTACCGCGTTTAGCTCCACAAAGGTCATGTCGAAACGGATATCCGGCTTATCTGAACCGTACAATCGCATGGCGTCATCGTATGGCATCCACGGAAAATCATCCAATTCGATGCCTTTCACCTCTTTGAAGAGATGACGTGTCAGTCCTTCGAAAGTCGCCAACACATCCGCCTGCTCCACAAAGCTCATCTCACAGTCGATCTGCGTAAACTCCGGCTGCCGGTCGGCACGCAAATCCTCATCCC
>CAJXXO010000229.1 GCA_913062655.1 uncultured Bacteroidota bacterium
CACATTCCCACTGCGAATGATGTGGGTAGGTATCCCTTTATCTTCCAGCCTTCTCACATGATCTTCTGCGCGGGCCTTGGAAAAGCCATAAAACGATTCCGGCCTTATCTCATGCTCCTCCGTCAGCGGTTCGTCTGCGCGGCCATACACCGAGATCGAACTGAGGTGGATGAAGTGCTGTACGGGATGTTGTTCCACCGCATTCACCAGCTCAGCGGTACCCCAGTGGTTTACCTGCTCAAAAATGTGGCTGTCATTATCGGCAAACGGGGTGGTCACCTTGGCCGCCAGGTGGTACACCACATCGGCTTGGGCTACTTCTTTTTGCAGTAACCGACTGTCGAGCAGCTCGCCATTGACAAAGCGTACCCGATCGCTCCGCAGGCGACTGAAGAAGATATTCCGATTCCCCCGGCTGAGGTTGTCGTACAGCGTGATCTTCGTGTCCTTGGGCGCAATGCGCAGCAGTGAATCCACCAGTGCAAACCCGATGTAGCCTGCTCCCCCTGTGATCAGTACATTCATTTGTTTTGGATTAGGTCGGTATGCAATCCACACTCAGACTTGTTCAGGCCAAACCAACGCCCCGAACGGTCATTCTCCAGCAGTGTGGCCATTTTCATGGTACAGGGCTCACAGCCAATGCTCAGGTAGCCCGCATCTTCCAGGGGATGGCGAGGTAGCTTGTGGTCCTTAATGTATTGGAAGATCAGTTTGTTGGTCCAGTCCAGCATCGGGTGGAAGCGCATGGCACCATGCTTGCCCGGTTGCTCATAGTCCATTGCCTTACGGGTCTCGCTTTGGTCTTTGCGCACGCCACTGATCCACACATCGTATTGCGCCAGCACCGGCTCCATGGGGAGCGTTTTGTTGAGATAACAGCAATAGTCTGGGTCGGTGGTAAAGTACAGGTTTCCCTGCTTGTCCCGCTGATTGATCTTCGGTACCGGGGAGGAGATATCAATCACCTGGATTCCTAGCTGTTCGGCTACTTCATTCTTATACGTAATCGTCTCCGAAAAGTGGTAGCCGGTATTGAGGAAGTACACGGGAATACTATTATCGATCTCACTCAGAATGTGCAGCATAGGGATGCTATGCGTCTGAAACGAGGAGGAAGCGAAGATGCGCAATCCTTCTCGCTGGTAGTGGAAAATCTTCTCGCGAAAGAAGTCCACCAGCGGTTGATAGGGCGTTGTGTGGGACATGCCACAAAGGTACGCCACAATTTATTGTACCAACAATTCGTCTTACCCAAAACCTTAGTCTTCCTTTCCTGTTTAGCTTATTGAATTAACAATCATGGACGCACACGACATTATTAAGGCGTATCGCCTGCACGTTTTAGAAGAAGGGCATGCACCCGCTTCCGTTTTCAAATTCGCCCAGCAGTTGGGCATCAGTGAAGCTGACTTTTACCAGTACTTTGCCAGTTTTGAGGAGTTGGAACGGCAGTATTGGAAACATCTCATCGATCGTACCAGGAATAAGGTTGAAGAGCAGGAGGTGTACCAAGGCTACACGACAAGAGAAAAGCTCTTGCATTTCTATTTTACTCTCTTTGAAGACCTCATGGAAGAGCGCAGCTTCATGTTGGTATTGCTACCGCATGATATGAGCCTCGAAAATCTCGGTAAGGGCAGGTCTATGGCCAAAGCTATCCGTCCGTACCTGGAGCACTTGATCGATGAAGGCCGCACAGAAGGCGAGGTAGAGAACCGCCCCGTTATCAGCGATCGGTACGCCCAAATGCTCAGTTTGCAATGGCCTTGGCTGGTTGGTTTCTGGTTGCGCGACACCTCAAAAGGATTTGAAAAGACCGACACGGCTATCGAAAAGGCGGTGCATGTAGCCTTCGATCTCATGGGCCGCAACGCCATCGACTCGCTGTTTGATTTTGGCAAGTTTATGTACCAAAATGGCATGCGCTCGTGAAAGAAAAAGATACCATCCCCGCATCGAAAGTGAGCCGCGCCATGCGCTTTGCCAAAGCAGGCGTCAAAGTGGGCGGCAACTACGTGAAGCATTACGCCAAGCGCGCTACCGGCACGAAGCTGGAAAAAGACGACCTGCACAAGGCCAATGCCTCTGATTTGTATGAGGCATTAGGAGAAATGAAAGGCTCGGTGCTAAAGCTGGCACAGATGATGAGCATGGATCAAGGGGTATTGCCCACCGCTTATGCGCAGCAGTTTCAAATGGCGCAGTATAGCGCACCGCCCCTCTCTGGTCCGCTGGTGAGAAAGACCTTTCGCAAGTACCTGGGCAAAATGCCGGAAGAATTATTCGATCGCTTTGAAGATACAGCCATTGCAGCAGCCTCTATCGGACAGGTACACCGGGCATGGATAGACGACCACCCGTATGCCGTAAAGATCCAATACCCGGGTGTGGCGGATAGCATCTTGTCAGACATCCAAATGGCCAAGCCCTTTGCCCTGCGCATGCTGGAGGTGCGGGAGCATGAAGTGAAAGACTATATCGAAGAGGTGACCGCCAAATTGCTGGAAGAAACGGATTACGATCTAGAGCTACAGCAGTCGATCGAGCTGACAGAGAAGTCATCGGTGCTGGAGCACGTGCGTTTTCCGAAGTACTATCCGGCCTACAGTTCAGCTCGCATTTTGGTGATGGACTGGATCGAGGGACAGCCTTTTGATAAATTTTTGGCCACAAATCCTGACCAGGAAACTCGAAATCGGGTAGGGCAGGCGCTATGGGATTTCTACAACTTTCAGATACATGCGCTGCGCAAGGTGCATGCAGACCCGCATCCCGGCAACTTCCTGATTGATGATAGGGGACAGTTGTGGGTCATCGATTTTGGCTGTGTAAAAGCCATTCCGGAGTCCTTCTACCGCAGCTACTTTGGTATGCTGGAAGACTTTGAAGCTAATGATGATGCCGGTATACGTCATCATCTGCAGCAATTGCGCATCATTCTGCCTACAGATAAAGAAGAGACAAAGGGCTTCTTGCAAGAGACCTTTATCGAGATGGCCGGCCTGATGGCGAAGCCTATGTTTCAGGATACTTTCGACTTTGGGGATACGGACTATTTTGCACAAATCTACCAAAGGGGGGAGCAGTTGGGGAAAGACCCTACGCTACGCAAGATCGGATCAGGAAGAGGTCCGAAAGACGCGTTATACATCAATCGGACCTATTTCGGATTGTATTCTATGCTACATCAGCTACGAGCGACTATTCGCACCCGCGACCTGATGGAGCAATATGCTGCACAATACGAGGCCTTGCAGCTAGGTTAACCTTATTGGGCTAATTCCAAATACTCTTTGGCTTCTTGCAATAACCGCTGTGCATCAGTTTCCGGCTCAGTAATTTCAGCTTCTCCGGTATTGTTGCGTTCGGTTACAAAAGTACCATTGCTGAAGATGTAGGTCTTACCCATACGACCTTCTTTCTTACCGGTAGCGCCAGTGCCCTCATCTTCGATGAAAGCCAGTACCAATCCACCATTTTCAAAGTAGAACTCTTCTGTGCGTGTGCTGATGCCCTCGTGGGGATAGGTTTTAATCCGTACAATGGCGTCACCATCCCGGTAGACGTCCATTTTGGCCCACTTTTGCGCTACTTGTTCCCGTGCATTGGCTAAGGGCAGCGTAGTCTGTGTGTAGCGGTCCAGGTTGTTTTCAATACGCGCACGATAGTCCATAGCGTATTGGACCGCTTCCGACTCATTCATCTTGTCTTCCTGCAGCGTAGTGGGTGAAGGCGTAGGGTCTGGCTGGGGAGTAGTGGTTTCGTCTGCGGCATTTTCACAGGCAAAAAGGGCAGCCAAAGCGGCCACCATGATCATTCTTGTCATGAGTATTAGAGTTTACTTGTTAATGAATGGTGCGAAAATAGATACGGGGCGCAAAGGAATAAATGACTAATGTTATAGGCGCACAAACCGGTCCTTACGAGAGGAAGAATAGGGCCACCAAAGGCTGAAAACAAAAAAAGCGAAACCGGTAGTTTCGCTTTGGCAGGGGAAAAGAAGGCTATTACTCCATCTCTTCCAGACATTTCTCCAGCTCTTCCATGTACTTGTCCTTACCCATCTCATCACGTAAGGCTTCGCACTCTTCATTGAGCTTTTCAAACTTTTCCTGTAGTGCTTTCTCCTTGGCTTCATCTCCACGAGCTTCCTCATATTCTGTGTTCATGTCTTGCAACGCCTGCGCACAATCACAGGGTGTGGTAGGACCTCCACCGCAGGAGAATAACAGGGCAGATGCGGCCAGGATAGCTAATGTCTTTTTCATAGAAATTGGATTTAGGTGGTAAAATTGGTTACTCAAATGTCCATAAACTTCCGGACAATCGCCAAACAATAGCGTCTAAAGTAAAAAAGGGGACGGGGAGGAAAGATGACAAAGGTTACTGCACCCCAACGTTCTTTATGATCCAGGCATCGGGTTGAAAGTCGTGACGTACCTGTGCCACCTCTTTGTTGGCTTCAATTAAACTATGGCCTGAGGCAAAAATGCCAACACGAGTAAAGCCGTTGTTGGCTTCCGGGAAGATGAACGCATCGAAACCAGCCAATTGCAAATCACGATACAATGTGCTGGCGTTTTGCTGCTGCGTAAAGGAGCCAACGATCACAAAATAGCCTTTTGGAATAGCACCGTTATTGGATACCGCCAGAGGTTGCTCCAAGGTATGGGCATCTATCGTGAAAGATACAGTACCGTTGACCTGTACCGGAATTTCCAATGGGTAATAGGCGGTGAGGTCACTTTCCACCAATGGCAATATCGCCATGCCGGCATAGGCTGTG
>CAJXXO010000230.1 GCA_913062655.1 uncultured Bacteroidota bacterium
ACCTTAGGCGTATTTGGGCTGCAGCCCTCTTTAGACGGCACCTTCACCATCGGGGGTACGAACCCCGATTTTGCCACATTTGGGGCGGCAGTTAGTGCTATGGAAAGCTTTGGTGTGTGTGGGCCGGTTGTATTTAAGGTTAGACCGGGCACCTACCGTGAGCAATTGCAAGTGGGGCAGATTAATGGTACGTCTGCGACCAATACGATAACCTTTGAGGCGGAGAATGGTGACAGCAGCAGTGTAGAGCTTGTGCATTCCTCCTCTTTTGGTAGCAATTATACTTTGCTACTGGAAGGGGCAGACCATATTACCTTTCAACACATGACGCTGGCCTCAGATGCCACTACCTACGAGACAGTGGTCGCTATTGAGGGGGGGTCTTCTCATATCACCTTTGCCAATTGTGCTTTTATTGGCGACACTTCGGGTACAACGAGCACAAATGCGGCTTTGATTAACAGCAACAATAGCTCAAGTGAAAACTTTGTCACCTTCCGTAATTCTCTTTTGAGAGGAGGGTCCTATGGTATATACACCTCCGGCAGTTCAGTTGGCCAGGAGCGAGGTTGGGTGGTTGAGAACTGTAGAATTTTACCCTATTACCGGGGCATATATATGGCCAATAATGCAGGGTTTACGATTCACGGCAATGACATCATTTCCAACACATTTGCCAACTACACATCCTTCACAGGGATATACCTTACTAGTTGTGATTCTATTCAGGCGATTACCAGCAATTACATCAATGCCGATGGGGGTATCTATGGCATGTACTTCAGTGGTGTAACCAACTACATGGGCAATCCTGCATTGATAGCCAATAATATGATCCATTCCGGTGGTTCCGGCTCCTCACGCGGTATCTACATAACAAGCTCTTCGGCTCAATTGAACTTCTATCACAACACCATAAATGTCACCTCCACCGGCTCCATAGCTCGTTCGATTGACTTTGCCTCTTCTGCAACGGATAGTGTGCGGTTGATCAATAACATTTTTGCTATTCAAGGACCTGGAAGTGCCATTTATACCACCAGTAGCTCTGCTTCTGCCGTGGTGCAAAGTGACTACAATAACTTCTACAGCAGCCAGGGTAATTTGGCCACCTGGGGCAGCTCAGCTATGGCAGACCTGGCCGCCTTGCAGTCTGCATCAGGTTTCGATGCCAATTCACTGTCCGTAGACCCAGGCTTCTTTAGCACAACAGATTTGCATGTTACCTCTGGCCTTCTGAATGATAAAGGCGTGGTGTTGCCGGGTATTACCACAGATATTGATGGGGACCTTCGCTCTCCTGTAACGCCTGATATAGGGTGTGATGAATTTGAACCTCTCCAAAACGACCTTACTGTTTTGGGTTTCACTGCACCGGCTGCATTGGGCTGTGACGCTACAGACTCCACTGAGGTAACCATCCTGGTCGCCAACAATGGAACTGCGCCTCAAACCGGTTTTGGTGTGGCCTTACGCATTTTTGCCGTATTGGCAGCCAGCGAGCAGGTCAACCAAACAATTTTACCGGGCGATACGCTGGTGTACACCTTCAACACCAAGGTAGACTTAAGCGTACCTTCCATATATCCTCTGCGCGCTTGGGTCGATTTACCCGGTGACCAATTGAAGGCGAATGACACGGTTGGGCCAAACTTCCTGTTGGTAGACCGTTTAGTTGATCAATTCACGTACACAGAAATATTTGACGATGCTTTTGGGGCCCTGCCTAATGGCTGGCGAAATGACCCAAATGATGATGGTGAGGAATGGTTGGCCGGTCAAACAGCCAGTAGCATTAACAATGACAACACCACTGGCAGTGGCTATTTCGCTTACGTAGATAATAGCTCTCCCAATTCCGTAAATACCAGCTTGTTGTCGCCCTGCCTTGATGTGAGTGCATTGGTTCGGCCTACGTTGGAATTTTACCTTAACAATCCTTCCTCATCCATGCTGCTTCATATTGATGTACTGTATGATGGAGAGTGGCAGGAAGACATTGTGCCGACATTGGGCAATCAAGGCGGTATTTGGACTTTCCAACGGATAGATCTTACCCCCTGGGGTGATCAGACCATTAAGTTGCGCTTCCGGGCGCAGGAGATTGGAACCAGTACTGTAGGTGATTTGGCGATCGATGATATCAAGATCTACAACCTGCCACCCATCAATACGGGGGTTATCGCAGCACTACAGCCTGTTTCGGGCTGTAACTTGACAGACATTGAAACCGTGGAAGCCTTGATGCGGCATTCCGGCTTTGATACCTTGCGGGTAGGAGACCAGGTGCCAGTGGCCTTCCAGGTCAACAGTGGACCGATCTTCACTGAGCAGGTGGTAATAACGCAACCTGTAGCACCGGGCGACAGCTTTACCTATGAGTTCTTCAATGTAGCGAATTTGAATACGCCAGGTACTTATAACCTGAAAATCTGGACAGATCATCCGTTAGATGATGACTTCAGTAATGATACATTGGCCTTGCAGATTACAAATATCCCGAACGTCACCACTTTCCCTTACACGGAAGATTTCGAGAGTGGCCGTGGCGGATGGGTAGCTGATGGGGTAAATAGTTCCTGGGCGTATGGCGAGCCAAGAAATGCTACTATCAATACAGCGATCAATGGTGACCGAGCTTGGGGAACCGGTCAGTTGGTAGGCGACTATAATGACGATGAGCAATCTTACGTACAAGGTCCATGCTTTGACTTCAGCAGCGTTTTCCGACCACAGATCAACATGGATGTATGGTGGGAGTGCTTTACGGGCTCCGATGGGGCCGCTTTGTTGTATTCAATAGACGATGGACAAACCTGGCAAACGGCCGGGGCGCAGGGAGACGGAATCAACTGGTATAATAACAATTCGATATCCGGCAACCCTGGTGGTCAGGGCTCAGGTTGGTCAGGTTCCGGTACTAATGGTTCACAATTCTGGGTAAATGCCAAGCTGGACTTGCCACAGTTGGCCGGCCAGCCAAGCGTACTTTTCCGCGTTGCCTTTGGTTCTAATTCTTTCTCAACTACTGATGGTTTTGCCTTTGATAATGTCGCCATTGGTAATGCGCCTGTGATCAATTTGCCTGACACGGTTACCGGTTGTGGTTTTGTAACCCTCGATGCCGGTGCCTCCGGGCTGACCTATCAATGGTCCAACGGTGCCAATACGCAGCAGACAACTTTCATTGCCGGGCCTGTCACTTCAACGGAGACGGTTACGCTCTATGTAGAAAACAGCCTGGGCTTCTATGCTGCTGATGAAGTTGTTGTAGTACTGGAGCCAGGACCCTATGTGGACTTAGGCGATGATGGTGTGATCTGTGGAGAGGATACGGTGCAATTGGATGCGGGTAATGCTGGCGCCTCCTATCTATGGAATGACGGTAGCAGCGATCGTACGCTGGCCATTTCACAAGATGGCACCTACAGCGTTACCGTTACGGAGTCGGGTTGTACCCACAGTGATACCATTCAGGTGGATCTGGAGCCTTTCCCAGCGGCTGATTTTAGTGCCGGTACCAATCCACAAGGAGGCAACATAATAGACTTTACCAATCAATCATCTGGTAGCACCAACTACATATGGTGGTTTGGCGATGGCTACTTCAGTACCCAAAATAGCCCTACTCATTTCTACAATGAACCGGGTTCCTATGAGGTGATTTTAGTCGCCAGTAACGATTGTGGTACAGATACTATGCGTCAGACTATTGAAATCTGGCCTACTGGCATTGATGGCTGGGCCAATGCCTGGGATGTCACTGTGGCACCTAACCCAGCTACTGATCAGGTGCAATTGACTATGACACACACACAAGCAGGAGAGTCCGTACAAGCCAGATTATTTGATCTGCAAGGGCGCCTGGTATGGCAGTCAGTAATCGAACTGTCGGGGCAAAAGGTGCAAAAGACTATTCCGCTCCGTGGACTGGCCAATGGTTTGTATCAGTTGCAATTGATACATGGTAGTGCCACCCTGCAACGCACCATAGTGAAACAATAATTGAGAATTTGAATCAGATATGCATATGAATGCTTGGCTTCAACGTGCAATAGTTGCTGCTGTTTTACTTGTGGGCAGCTTTACAGCTTTTGGACAACAATATGACGTAACAGCTCCCGCTCGCTGCATTGCCGCTGCAGGTGATACGGTGATGTTGCACTTTAATGGGGTGCCTTCCCCCGCCTCTGGTGGTACCGTTACTTTCTACTTTGAGGGCGATTTGGATGGTACCGGCTCAAACCTGGAAGCCTTTGATTTTTATTCGGAGAATGGAGGTCTACTGACTTCCTCTATCTCCATTGGTCAGTGTTCCGGATTCGATTCTGTTACCTATACTATTCCTTTGGACTCCCTGATTACGTGGGGTAGTGATGGAACGATCTTCTTTATTGCTGATGCGACTCCGGCTGTGGGCCCAACGGTTTGTACCCAAGGTACTTGTGCTTCCGCAAGGCTGCAGTACACCTTCGTCACCGTGCCTAATGATATTCGGGTATCGAGCTTCGATGCCCCTAAAAATTTCTGTGCCGGAAATGAAGATATCATCGTTACCATCTCCAATGCCGGTACCAATCAGGTAACCAGTGCACAGGTCAACTGGACTTTTGATGGAGTGGCACAGACTGCAATACCCTTTAACGGCCTGTTGGACACTATTGGTGGTACCGGGTCGAGTACCGCTCAAATTACCTTGGGTAATCGCAATTTCAGCAGCGGTGCCTCGCACGATATCGTAGCCTGGACCTCACAGCCTAATG
>CAJXXO010000231.1 GCA_913062655.1 uncultured Bacteroidota bacterium
TTCAGCTTGGGCACCGGCTTCCACTTCTTTAATGGCTTCGTTCATCTTCTGGAAGTTCTCCATGTCATTTTCGCGCAGGTAGATCTCCTTCAGGGCTTTCATGGTACCCAGATCAGTCGGATCCAATTGATGTGCTGTCTCCAAATAAGGCTTGGCGCGCAACATCAATGCTGTCATCTCCTTTTCCATGGCATCATACTCTTCCTTTGCATCAAGTGGCAAGTTATTCATGTCCTTGCTCAACTCCACCGCCTGATTAAAGAACAGTACACCGATGTTATACGCTGCCTTTACATACTCCGGATCGATTTCAAGCGCAGCCTCGTATGCGCCCACGAGTTTGTCCAAATACTCTTGCGCTTTCTCTTCATCGCCTTCATTAAGGGCTTTCTCATACAACCTGTCCAAAATGGTACCCAAGGCAAAGCGCAGGTCAGCATTTTCCGGTTCCAATTCTATGGCCTTCTCAAAACGATCCACCGCTTGGTCGGCATTACCTTGTGCCAGATACACGTTCAATTCATCGATCAACAGGTCGGTATCTTCCGGAAGGATCTCCTGCCCTTTGCGGATAACAGCCAGGGCATCTTCATAGCGCTCATCCTTCATGTACATCTTACTCAAAAGATCGTACACAAACTTATCCTTGTAGCCCATTTCCACCAGTTCCTCATAGGAGGCCATCGCTTCTTCTGTCTTGCCAATATTCTGAGCCGCATAGGCTTTGTAGAACATAGATACCGTATCTACCGTAGCTGTTAGTCGCTCAGCAGGCGTATTGTCGACAATGATGGAGAAAATACTCAGCGTACGATCAAAGGCATCATAGGTAGCCTGGTACTCGCCAGCCTGCAGGGCTTCTGTACCTACCCCGAAGTAGATGTTTCGCACCATATCCAGCCCACGCAAATTGTCATTGGTGTACTTCTCCTTGTCGTCAAATTCCATGGACTTCCTGTAAGAAGTATAGGCCTTGTCCAGTGCGTTGCTATCCAAATAGCTGTACTCTTCACTATTGAAGATGCGCAAATAAGTTTCCCCCCGGTTGAACCACGCTTTCGCGTCACTGCGGGTTTTTTCGTGTTCTACTGCTTCATCAATGGCTTCTTTGGCCTTTTCCAGGTCACCTGCCTGTAAGGCGAAAATACAGGTTCGTACCTTGCTATTTTGGGCAGATACCTGCAGGCCAACCATTAGGATCAGTAGCAAAAAGCTAATCTTTCTCATGATAGTAAGTGCTTGATTTTGTGTTGCTTAATCGATTTTACTTCAACTATTCTTCTACATCCGTATCGTTGGTCTCCTGGGCGTCATCTGCTACTTCTTCCGCTTCCTCATCTGCTATTTGAATCCGGGCTACCGAAGCGATTGCATCCTCTTCACCCAAACGTATCAGTTTCACGCCCTGGGTGGCACGGCCAATTTTGTTTACCGCGTCTACACCAATGCGGATAGCGATGCCCGACTTATTGATGATCATCAGATCATGCTCTTCGTACACCGCTTTGATAGCTATCAATTTACCGGTTTTCTCGGTGATTTGCATGGTTTTTATCCCTTTTCCACCTCGATTGGTTTCCCGGTATTCTTCCAGTGCCGTTCGTTTTCCGTAGCCATTTTCTGCTGCTACAAAGACATCTTCCGGATGTTCGCTTTGTCTACTTACACATATCATGCCAACAACCTCATCCTCATTGCCGGCCAGCGTGATGCCCCGCACGCCTGCTGCCGTTCGGCCCATACTGCGCACATTCTTCTCGTGAAAGCGAATGGCCCGTCCAGACTGAGCCGCCAGCAAGATATCGGAGTCACCATCGGTAAGTTTGGCTTCCAACAACATGTCGCCTTCATTGATGGAAATGGCGATGATGCCATTTTCACGTGGGCGTGAGAACGCTTCCAACACCGTTTTCTTCACCACGCCCTTTTTCGTGCAGAACATGATGTAGTGGTTATTCAAAAACTCCTCATCCGACAAGTTGGGCACGGTCATAAAGGCCCGCACTTTGTCTTCTGGTGGCAGGCTAATGAGGTTTTGAATGGCTCGACCCTTAGAGGCTTTGGTGCCTTCCGGTATCTGGTGCACCTTCAGCCAGTAGCATTTGCCCAGTTCGGTAAAGAACAAGAGGTAGTTATGCGTGCTGGCGACAAACAGGTCTTCAATAAAGTCTTCATCACGAGTTTGTGAGCCGCGCGATCCGCGGCCGCCTCTGCCCTGCTTCTTATACTCTGTCGCTACCGTGCGCTTGATATAGCCCATGTGCGAAATGGTAATGATCACCTCTTCGTTGGGGATCATATCCTCGATACTGAACTCATCACCTTGGTAGACGATATCGGTTTTACGCTCATCACCGTAGGCTTCCTTCACCTCTTCCAG
Organism: uncultured Bacteroidota bacterium; assembly: GCA_913062655.1. Classification (GTDB taxonomy): domain Bacteria; phylum Bacteroidota; class Bacteroidia; order Chitinophagales; family S012-47; genus CAJXXO01. Next base: position 2,381 of record CAJXXO010000231.1, read on the forward strand.
CTCATCTTTGATCACCTGATAGCGCATCTCCTCGTTGCCGAGCAGCTCCTTGAAATAGGCGATCTTTTCCATAATCTCCTTATACTCCTCCTTAATCTTATCCCGCTCCAGTCCGGTGAGCTTCTGCAGCCGCAGGTCCAGGATGGCACGAGCCTGCTCTTCCGAGAGGTCGTAGTTTTCCATCAAGCCGGTACGCGCCTCTTCTGGCGTCTTGGAATTGCGGATCAGGGCAATGATCTCATCCAGGTGATCCAGAGCGATCAGCAAGCCTTCCAGAATGTGAGCTCGTTTTTCCGCTTGCGCCAGGTCATATTGTGTCCTGCGAACCACTACCTCATGGCGGAATTCCACGAACTCATGCAGCAGCTCTTTGATGTTCATCAAGGCCGGGCGGCCCTTTGACAAGGAAATGTTGTTTACACCATACGAAGTTTGTAGCTGCGTGTACTTGAAAAGGCGGTTGAGTACCACATTGGGTATGGCGTCTTTGCGTACTTCGTAGACAATACGCATACCCGTACGATCCGACTCATCGCGGATATCGGCAATGCCTTCCAGCTTTTTCTCATTGACCAGCTCAGCGGTCTTCATGATGAGCTGCGCTTTGTTGACCTGGTAGGGTATCTCTGTTACTATGATCTTATCACGAGCACCATGTTCTCCGGGTTCAATGTCTGCTTTCGCGCGAACCACTACCCTGCCGCGACCCGTCTCGAAGCCTTCCTTGACCCCTTCATAGCCCCAGATGGTACCACCGGTCGGGAAGTCTGGCGCTTTAATGTGCTGCATGATCTCCTCGATGGTGATGTCGCGATTGTCGATGTAGGCTTTCATGCCATCAATGACCTCAGAGAGGTTGTGGGGCAAAATATTGGTAGCCATACCCACGGCAATACCGGAAGAGCCGTTTACCAGCAAATTGGGAATACGGGTAGGCAAAACCGTAGGCTCTTGCAGGCTATCGTCAAAGTTGTTGACGTAGTCGACCGTTTCCTTATCGATATCGGCCAGCATTTCCTCGGCAATCTTCTGCAAGCGTGCCTCGGTGTACCGCATGGCTGCCGGGGAGTCACCGTCCACCGAGCCAAAGTTACCCTGGCCATCTACCAAGGGGTAGCGGAGCGACCAGGTCTGTGCCATACGTACCATAGCGTCATACACTGATGAGTCGCCATGCGGGTGGTACTTACCAAGCACCTCCCCTACGATACGAGCTGATTTCTTGTAGGGGCGGTTGTGATAGAGCCCCATATCGAACATACCATACAGCACTCTGCGGTGCACCGGCTTCAATCCATCGCGTACATCAGGTATCGCTCTCGACACAATGACCGACATCGAATAATCGATGTACGCGGTCTTCATTTCGTCCTCGATATTGATCGGGACTATTCTATCTCTGTCAAACATGCGCTAAGTCAATTAATTCAAGGGTTTGCACACCCCGCGAAATACAGGCGAAGTTAACCATTTAACCCCGCTTATCCGCCCCTTTTTCAGACGGAATAATGTGGAAAAGCGTGCCTTGCCCGAAGCCTTGTTCATAACGGATTGTACATGGTGCTATACACCTTGTCTGTCAGGCCTTTGATAAGTCTTTGGCCTTTTCATTGGTGGTGGGTGGCCAACCCGATATTTTTGGGTCGAATTTGTGGAATCCTTGCTTTACGTGCATCATTCAAATGCAATAAAATGGTGGATTCCGCATTTAAACCCAAAACAAGCCATCTAAATCGGAAAAATGATGATGAATCTTTTGTTGCAAGCCGACACTACCGCTGCGGCTAATGGAGGCGACTCCATCGCCTTGTTCAACTTGATCCTGAAGGGCGGGGTATTGATGATTCCGCTGGCGATCTTATTGATTGTGGCGATCTACATCTTTTTTGAGCGGTATTTCACGATCAAGAAAGCGGCCAAAATTGACCCTAACTTTATGAACAACATCCGCGACTACGTAAGCCATGGCAACCTGGATGCAGCCAAGACCCTCTGCAAAAACACCGACTCCCCTATTGCCCGGATGATTGAAAAGGGGTTGCTGCGTATCGGTAAGCCGTTGAAGAATATTGAAGTGGCCATCGAGAATACCGGTAAGCTGCAGATTTACAAGATGGAAAAAAGCCTGGTGACATTGGCCACCATTTCCGGTGCTGCGCCCATGTTGGGATTCCTGGGTACGGTAATCGGAATGATTGGTGCCTTTTACAACCTCGCCCAGGCTGGTGGAGAAGGGGGGGCTGACCTGTTGGCCAACGATATCTATACGGCTTTGGTGACTACTGCTACCGGGCTTGCTATCGGTATCATCGCCTACATTGGTTATAACACCCTGGTATCTATGGTAGAAAAGGTGGTCTTCAAAATGGAGGCC
>CAJXXO010000232.1 GCA_913062655.1 uncultured Bacteroidota bacterium
GGGTTTTGGTAGCTGATACCCAGGTTTGTTCTGCGAGGTTCACCAATTAAGCCGCCCCACTTGAGGCCTACAGAAAAGACAAATAGTCCGATCATCCACATGTAGGGAACGGCCAGGTTAAGGGTTGGCCATTGTATTTTTCTACCGGTGAGCGTAGAAGACATCAATAAGGTGCCCAAAAAGATAACCAGCAACACAGGACCCGCAACTGTCAAATGGAAGTGGCCGGGTATCCATCCCGTATTATGCACTACATTATTCATGTTGTAGGAAGCGTTGACCATACCGCCAGCTCCCCCTACAATAAAGATCAAAAGTCCGCTGATGAGATACGGGAACATCCAGCGCTCCTTATTCCACCAAGGCAAACGGCCCATCCAACCAAACAAGCCTGTGGCTCCGTTTTTCACGCCTGCATACTCCAATGACGCGGCAATAGTAAAGGCCGTTAATAGTGACGGCAGCGCCACACCAAAGGTGAAGATGGAGTGCAACAACTTCAGGTTTTGGCTAACAGCCGGCTCTGCAAACTGGTGGTGCAGACCAACAGGAATGGAGAATATCAGGAACAGCATAAATACCAACCGGCCGGCATAATCGGAGTAGAGTTTGCCACCGGCCACTTTCGGTAAAAACACATAATACATGATGTAAGCAGGCAATAGCCAGAAGTAAACCAATGGGTGGCCAAAGAACCAGAATAATACCCGCGTCAACATGATGTTGATCTCTGTAACCCAACCCAACGACCAGGGCAACAGGATTACCAACACTTCGTACGCCACAGGTACGGTAGCAATGAACCAAATAAGGAAATTGACCAAAATACCCAGTACACCAAGCGGTGTTTTCTTATCCGGGTTTTCTTTGCGCCATTGCAGGTACGGCTTAATCCAGGAAGCCGAGGCGACCCAGGAACCTACGATCAGCAAAGCAGCACCTATGTAAAACAAAGGATGCGCCATCAATGGCGGATAAAAGGTATACAGCACGGAAGCCTCCCCTGCCAGAATGGCCCAGGCTGCCATGAGAGTACCCACCATCATCAATACAAAGCTGGTCCATTGCAGCCCCATATTGAGACGTTTTTTGAGGTAGTAGATGACAAGGGCATTACCAAAGGCTACCGCAAAGAAAGTTGTTAATACGATGGCGTTTACTACACCGTGCAAGGTAAGCCCCTGGTAGTATTCAATACCGGCAAAAGTGGTATCCGATATAATACCAGCTCTAAAAAAAGTCTGCAGCAATCCTTGCCACACGCCCAGCACCAATAGGGCGATGGGAACCAGTAGTTCGAAGAGGAGAATCGTCTTTTGACTCTTATTGATTTCCATAGTGAAAAGGTCTTAGGTTGGGTGGGTTATTTTACTATGATTTTTCCAAGCATATTCTGGTGTCCTGTTCCACAGTACTCGTGGCATACCACCTGGTATTCTCCCCGTTTGTGAAACTTCACCCGGGTGTTATTGATCGTACCCGGTACCGCCATCAGGTTCACATTTTTATCGCTGATATGAATGCCATGCACCACATCCTTGGAGGTCAGGTAAATGTCCAACTCACTTTCCAGCGGTACTTCCACTACAGCGGGATCAAATGACCACATGCCCGCTACGTAATACACGCGGTAGGTGTGATCGTCCAATTTGCTTACTCTACCTTCTGTAAAGGTCTTTTCAACGGGTAAGCATTCTGCTACTTCAATGCCTAGCCCCTTAGATGACACCATAATGGCGGTAACGAATACCACAACCATTACTAATGAAAACAAGAGGACAAATCTTTCTGTACTGATCATAGGATTTGGGTTTTATGCGCCACGGTAAATCATGATGAAATAAATGAAGAACCAAACGAGGGTAAGGAACACCATTAAAAGTAAGAAAAAGGTGATGGCACCCTTGGGAAAAAAATTCTCCTGCTCCCTTGGAGACACGTCCTGATTGTCCATACGATTTGCTTTACGTTAAAATATGGACCCAAAGAAAAAGGGACCCCGAAGGAAAAAGAATGATAAAAGTCACTTGAAATTAGGGGTGTGAATAACTTACCCCTTCTGAATGGCTTATAAGCCTAGTGATCCCGATTCAGCAATTGTGCGGCCAACTGCTGCAATGGTGCTTTGGCTTCTGCCGGCAAGGTAAGTGCTTCCAGGGTTTTGATAGCGATATCATAATGTCGATCGCGTTCAGCTTCTGCTTGCTCTCGTATATTCAGCGCATCAAAAATTCGCTTCACCGCCTCTACCTTCGTTTCGGGTTGGAAGGACTCTACCGTCAACCAATGGGTCAAAGTTGCTGACTGGCTGGCGTTGGCTTGCTGTTGAGCTTGCAATAATAGGTAGGTCTTCTTGTTTTGAATAATGTCCCCCCCTACTTGTTTGCCAAACTTTTCCGGGTCTCCGTAAGTATCCAGGATGTCATCCTGTAGTTGAAAGGCCAATCCCAGGTGCACACCAATGGCGTACATGTCTTTAGCCAAATTGGCCGATGCACCGCCAATAAGTGCCCCCATTTGCAGGCTGCCGCCCAATAAAACAGCCGTCTTCAACTTGATCATTTCCAAATAGGCTTCAATGGCTACTTGTTCATCTGTTTCAAAGTTGAGGTCCCACTGCTGGCCCTCACAGACTTTAATAGCGGTATCGTGAAATACATCCAATACAGGCTTGAGCACCGAGGCTGGGGCTTCAGCTACTTGCTGGCAAGCAATAGTATACATCACATCCCCACTTAAAATGGCTATGTTGGGATTATACTTCTTATACACCGTAGGTTGGCCTCTTCGTAGTGGTGCCTCATCCATTATATCATCATGCAGTAGGGTAAAATTGTGAAAAAGCTCTACACCAAGTGCTGGTGCAATAGCATGACGCCCGTCTCCGCCCACCATATCGCATGCCAGCAATACAAGTATGGGTCGCATTCTTTTGCCGCCCAGCTCCAACGTGTAGCGTATAGGTTCGTACAGTTCACGAGGCTGATTATCCAATGCCAGTTCTTGGAGTCCTTCCTCAATTTGTGTGCGGTAAATGGCAAGCTGTTGCATAGTGGTAATAATGAGCGCCAAAGTTAAGAAAAGCCCAACCGGACATGCGCTAATGAATACCGCCAACAGGAAAAGGTTCGATACACCCTGCTGGCAAATGCTTAATTTTAAGCTATGTCAAAATCGTACGACAACCATTCCATCGATAAGCCCGGTCGGATACAGCACCTGGAGGCGCTGGTCACCAAGTATAAGATACTGTCAGATGCTGCCGTAGATGCCATTGCCATTGTAGAGGGCGATACCATCAGATACATAAATAAAGCCTTCACAGAGACATTTGGGTACGACAGGAAAGACAGCAAGGGCAATAGCATTTTCAATATGCTTACCCCGGCCGTACACGACATTTTAGCTGATGCCCTTCACACCGATGACTACGCCATTTTCCCCACTATAGGTAAACGGATGGATCAATCGACCTTTACCGCTGAGGTGCATGTAGAACCCTGCAAAGACCTACCCTACATGGCGGTCATCATTCGGGACATTTCCAAGCGAAAGGCACTTGAAAAACAACTCAACAGGACCGAATCAGAGTACAAGCAGCTTTTTGAGGATACCAAGGATGCCATTTACATCAGCTCGAAGGAAGGCAAGTTCCTGGATGTGAATCATGCTGCACTTGATCTCCTGGGCTATTCAAAGGATGAAATGCTTGAGATGGACATCCTTAATCTCTATGCCCACCCGGAGGAAAGAAAGGCATTCATTGAACACATAGAGAACCAGGGCGCCATTAATGATTTTGAGGTGCAACTGATTCGAAAAGATAATACCATCATCGACTGTCTGCTCTCGTCCAGTATTCGCAGGAATAGCGAAGGTCAGATAACCGGCTACCAAGGTATCATACGGGACATTACCGATCTCAAAAAGACAGCCGACCTGAAGCGGGCCATTGCTATTGCGCAGCGATCCGCAGAAATGAAAAGTCAGTTTCTGGCCAACATGAGCCACGAAATACGAACGCCCCTCAATGCTATTTTCGGTATCACCAATCTTTTGCAAGACACCACGTTGACGGAGCAACAGCGCCATTATGTAGATGTAGTGCAATCGTCTACCGACCATCTTTTAGTGTTGGTAAACGACATCCTCGATCTCTCAAAATTTGAAGCGGGTAAGTTACGGCTAGACCCCGTTGAGTTCAGTCTGGATGACTTACTGCACGAGGTAGAGGACACCGTATCGCTGCGAGTGGACCAAAAAGGGCTCAGCTTTACCATCAAAAAAGGCGCTCATGTGCCGAATTACCTGTTGGGTGACTCTGTGCGGTTGAAGCAAATACTGCTCAACCTACTTTCCAACGCCATAAAGTTTACTGAAGAAGGGCAAGTAGAGCTGACCATACGGCTCCTGGAAGAAAAAGAGCACTTTGTTCACCTCTATTTTGCTGTAACAGATACGGGTATTGGCATTCCGCAAGAGCGCATTGGGCAACTCTTCAAGTCATTTAGTCAGGGCGACTCCTCGATGACGCGCAAGTATGGCGGAACGGGACTGGGGTTGGCTATCAGCAAACGACTGGCTGAGGTTATGGGCGGCTCCATGTGGGTGGAAAGCCAGGATGGGAAAGGATCAGTTTTTCATTTCACCATTATGCTGCGAGCGGTGGTGGTGCAGAAGGAAGATGCGGATGGTTCGCTTGATCTGTTGTATAGCAAGAAAGTGCTGGTAGTTGGCAATAATACCACA
>CAJXXO010000233.1 GCA_913062655.1 uncultured Bacteroidota bacterium
TGGGGGTTGGGTAGCCGTATTTCGGGGGCCGTCTCACCAATCAGAGGGTGGCCCCCTGATTCCAGCTTGTGTACCAGCCGCTGCCAGTAGGGGCTCCCGGCATGGGTATCGCGGTATTTATTGACCAGGGCTTCCACCTTTTCGCGGTCGATATTGATGTCCATAATGTCGCCTGCATAGAGGGCTACAGTGGCTACGGTGGTGGTGTCCGCAAAGGTGGCCAGGTAATGGTAGTACCGGTCTAGTCCATCGTATTCAGCTTGCTGCGCGGCTGCTATAGCTGCGGCATCCTTTGTCTTGCGGGCTTGCTGCGTTTGTTGCTGCAGATTGCGAATGGACATCACCTGCTGCGATAAGTTGTTGAGGAAGTTGGTGAGGACAAGTGAGCCCGGGTGCCCGGACAGTTGGTAGTCGTTCCAATTGTTGTAGTCGGCATCAAACCGATACTGCGCGGCATCAATAAGGATATAAGCAGCATGTTGGTTGTCCAGGGTAAGTACCCCAATGATGGGATGCTCAATAGTGCCTTCCATGCTGAATTGGCCGGCAGGGGAAAGCGTGGCCGTATCCAATATGACGGTTTGCTGCTGCTGCCCCGGACGGGCTATGGGCAGCACTTGCAGCTTTATCTGGCGGCCTGCTGCATTAGCAATGGTGCCTTCTATCTTGTACCTATTCTCCGTGTCGGCTGGTGCTGGGTTTTCACCGTTGTCATTGCAGGCCGGAGTTGTCGACCAAATACTCAATAGAAATAGCCAATACCACATCATTCGCATAGATTAATTTTACGCTTACGCATTCAACTCAGCCAAAATGGCTGCTTTTGCAGCCGCGACAGCCTCCTCCAGGCCATTTACATCTTTTCCTCCGGCAGTAGCATAAAATGGTTGACCACCGCCACCACCTTTGATATGTTGCGCCACCTCCCGGATCAGATGGCCTGCATGGAGCCCTTTCTCCGTCAGGTCTTCGCTAAACATCAAGGTTAATAATGGCTTACCGTTTACATTAGCGCCTACCGCCAGGGCAAAGCTGTCCAGTTCCTGCTTTAATCCAAAAGCCAAAGTCTTTAGCCCATCAGCAGAATTCATGTCGATTGTACGAGCGATCACCTGGGTGCCATTGACCTCCTCTGCCACCTCTTTAAGTGCATTTCTACGCATGTTCACCTGGAAGGCTTGCAACTGATCGACCTGCTTTTGAAGCTGTTTGTTTTCTTCCGCCAGGTGCTCGACTCCTTTCACAATATCCTTTGGGTTTTTGGTAATCTCTACCACCTGCTTGAGCAGCCCCACTTGCTTGTTGACAAATTCGTAAGCCGCCTGACTGGTTATCGCTTCGATTCTTCGTACACCGGCCGCTACCGCACTTTCGCTTACAATTTTGAATAGGCCAATCTGCCCGGTAGCTTCTACGTGTGTACCGCCACACAATTCCATAGAATAGTCAGCCCCAAAGGTGATCACCCGAACCGTGTCACCATACTTTTCGCCAAACAATGCCGTAGCGCCTCGATCGATCGCTTCTTCCATAGGCACGGCCCGTTCTTCCTGGCGAGGAATATTGGCCCAGATCTTCTCGTTCACCAGACGTTCAACCGCTTGCAGCTCTTCTTCCGTCATCTTCTCGAAATGCGAAAAGTCGAATCGCAAGCGATCGGGCCCTACATACGATCCTTTCTGTGCCACATGGTCTCCCAACACCGCCTTGAGCGCAGCGTGCATCAGGTGCGTGGCCGTGTGATTGGCTGCTGTAAACTGCCTGCGCTCCCGGTTAATCCTGGCTTCTACCTGAGCGGGTACTTCTGCGGGCAGTGTATCTACAAAGTGGACAATCAGCTCATTTTCTTTCTTTGTATCAATCACTTTGATTTGCTCATCGTCAAAGGCTAATACGCCTGTGTCACCAATTTGCCCACCGCTTTCGGCATAGAAGGGTGTTCGATCGAGCACCACCTGGTATTGGTCTTTCTTCTTTTGCTTCACCTTGCGGTATTTCAGTACGCGTGCCGTAGTCTCCCATTCATCGTACCCTACAAACTCTACTTTGCCGGCACTGTCGATATTCACCCAATCGCCCGCTTCTATACTGGTAGCCTGGCGAGAGCGATCCTTTTGGGCCTTCATTTCCGCCTCAAAACCTTGCTCATCGATGGTGTAGCCCCGCTCCTCCGCAATCAGTCGTGTCAAATCAGCAGGAAAGCCATAGGTGTCATACAATTCGAAGACGAAGTGACCGGGTAGTGCTGCCCCTTCTTCGTGGTCAGCCGTAAAGTGGTCAAGTCGTTTCAGGCCCTGCGCCAAGGTGCGAAGGAAGCTGTTCTCTTCTTCCTGCACTACTTTTTCTACAAATGCCAACTGTTCTTCGAGCTCAGGAAACAGCTCCTTGTACTGCTCCAGCCATACCGGCAGCAAACGATGGAGGAAGGGCTCCTGCAAGGCGAGGTAGCTGTACCCATAGCGCACCGCCCTGCGGAGTATCCTGCGGATTACATAGCCGGCACCAACATTGGACGGCAACTGGCCATCGGCAATGGTGAAGGCGATAGCCCTAACGTGATCGGCTATCACGCGAAAAGCGATATCCTTTTGTGCATCTTCGCCATAGGCTTCTCCGCTCAGCGATTCAATGGCTCGCAAATAGGGGGTAAATACATCGGTATCGTAGTTGGAGGTCTTGCCCTGCAGGGCCATGCACAATCGCTCAAAGCCCATGCCCGTGTCCACGTGTTGCTGCTGCAGCTTCTCCAGACTGCCGTCCGTTTTCCGGTTAAATTGAATAAATACGAGGTTCCATACCTCTATCACTTGCGGATGGTCTTGATTGACCAGCGAAGCACCATCTACTTTTTCCCGTTCTTCATCGGAGCGTAGGTCGATATGAATTTCGGAGCTTGGTCCGCACGGGCCGGTGTCGCCCATCTCCCAAAAGTTGTCTTTTTTGTCACCCGGTAATATCCGGTCCTCAGGCAGAAATCGACTCCATTCCTGTTTGGCTTCTGCATCTTCACCGAGTCCATCCTTTTCATCCCCCTCAAAAATGGTGGCATACAGCCGGCTTTTATCCAGGCCATAAACGGCCGTCAGCAGCTCCCATGCCCAGTCGATGGCCTCTTTCTTAAAATAGTCACCAAAGGACCAGTTGCCCAGCATTTCAAACATGGTATGGTGGTAGGTGTCTTTCCCCACTTCTTCCAGGTCATTATGTTTTCCACTTACCCGCAGACATTTTTGGGTGTCGGCAACGCGAGGGGCTTCCGCCTGCTTTTCACCCAGGAAAATGTCCTTGAATTGGTTCATCCCTGCGTTGGTAAACATCAGGGTAGGGTCGTTTTTCACCACAATAGGTGCTGAAGGGACGATGGCGTGGCCCTTGCTTTGGAAAAAATCGAAGAAGTGTTGGCGGATTTCCTGACTGGTCATATCGGATGATAAATGTTAATTGTTGTAACCCTTGGAATACCTTATTTTTGGAACTATTCTAAAGCATTCGGGCTTTCCAAGAGCAGTCGACAAAATTAGCTAAAATCATCCGTCCGGCATGAAGAAACTCCGGTATTACTACAACCCCAAAACCCTCAACTACGAGAAGGTAGAGGAGTCTTGGACGTCACGGTTCGCCCGGGTTTTTGGTTGGGTGTCATTGGCTATTGTCTTTGCCATTATCATTGTGGTGGTGTACAACAGCATGTTTGAGTCACCAGATGAACGGTATTATCGCCACGAGCTCGAAAAGATGCAGTTGGAGTATGAGCTCATGTCAAAAGAGCTGGATAACCTGAACGAGGTGGTGGCAGAGTTGCAAGACCGGGATGACAAAATCTATCGTGTCATTTTCGAGGCAGATCCCATACCAGCCAGTCAGCGGGCAGCCGGCTTTGGCGGCACCAATTACCTGAAACGGTTTGAAGGATACGACAACGAGGCGTTGATGAAAGAGGCGGCCCGAAAAATCGAGCTGCTGAAGAGCAAGCTGGTGGTGCAAAGCAAGTCGTATGATGAGATCAGTAAGCTGATACGCAGCAAGGAAGAGCTACTGGCCAGTATTCCGGCCATACAACCGGTTTCCAACGTGGACCTTACCCGGCTGGCTTCCGGGTATGGGTACCGGATTCACCCCGTGTATAAAACGTTGAAGTTCCATGCGGGAGTCGATTTCACGGCTCCGCAGGGCACTGATATCTACGCTACTGGTGATGGGGTAGTGGTGCGGGCCGATAGCCGCTCACGTGGGTATGGCAATATGGTAGTCATCGATCATGGTTTTGGCTACTCTACGAAATACGCCCACATGTATGAGATGGATGTCAGGCCCGGTCAAAAAGTAAAACGAGGCGAAAAGATCGGTGCGGTGGGAAATACCGGCTTGTCTACCGCACCCCACTTGCATTATGAAGTGTTGAAAGACGGTAAGCACGTCAATCCGATCAACTTTTTCTTCAACGACCTGGACGAGGAGGAATATGCCTTACTGATCGACCTCGCCAATACTTCCAATCAATCCTTCGACTGATGCTACGGCTGCTTATTCTCCTACATGGTCTATGCATGAGCGCCCCCATACTCTTGGCGCAGGAGGTACAAGTGGTAAACCGGGATACGCTATTCACCATTGATCCGGCTACGGGCAAGGAGCAAATGGTGATTGTGGAGGATGTTGTAGAAAAACAGGCTGATAGTGTGGTAGGGCAAGAAATGGTGGTGGGGATTCCAGCCCCCCCGCAGCAAGGGTCATCTCCTGATT
>CAJXXO010000234.1 GCA_913062655.1 uncultured Bacteroidota bacterium
TGTCGTAACTGTAAGACATTCAACAGTTTATCCTCTACATTAGGAAAGTGCTGCCCGATGATAACGGCTGCCTGATCGTGTGAGATCACGTTGCCCAGTCGAAAGTAAGCGAGTAAGGGCCTCCCGACCCAATAGCCTAAACCGGTGATAGCGCCCGCTATATAGCCGAAGAACAACACCGTTCGAATACTACTGGAGAAAAAGAAAAAATACTCCAGTGCACTAATGAGCAAATACACCGATAATGCGGTAGCGATAAAGTACAAGGTACCCCTAATCAGTGCATTGATGTAGTATTTGCGAATGAACTGATCCAGCTTTTGCAGCAGGAGATCGTAATTATGTTGTGCAGGTGTTGTCATATGAGTCTTCGTTAGCGCCTATGTAAATAGGATGCAAACCGAGTCAAAATTGCATGAGAAAATAACGCAAAAAATCAGGTGTTTCGCGCCTATGGCCAGGATTTAACACCTATTTGCATCATTCTTCTTCATCCAGGCTGTCAAAATAGCGGACAATTTGACGCTTCAGCAGGTATTCCTGCTCTTCCAAGCTCAATTTGGGCAGGTGGGCTGCTCGTTCAAAATGTGGCCAACCCTCTTCATCCCGACCGATAAAAGTGTAAAACCCTTCTTCACTCAACAGGTGACACACGGCAATGTGCATCAAATCCTGTTTTTGTTCTTTGGAAAATTTCTTTTTGAGTACGCCTAGTTCTTGAATGCCGATCAAAAACAACAGGGCATCCATATTGGGTGTCTTACCAAATTGTTGTTTGAGGCGTGCCTGCACACTGCGAAATTGCAGTTCTACCACCCCTTTCTCTTCAGCACCAATCATACGTCAATTTGATTTACCGTCAAAGGTATCAAAAGGGGTTTTGAAAGAGTGGATTGTCTTTAATGGTATGGTCGGTCAGCGTTTTTAGAAAGGCGATTACATCATCTTTCTCATCTTGCGTCAGTTGGACACCACCCTGGTCGACAAACTCCAATTCGGCTCTATTGATATTAGGTCCTACGTGCAAGCCCTCGCTGTAGTGGTCCAGCACCTCTTCCAGGGTAGCAAACCGACCATCGTGCATGTAGGGGGCTGTCAGCTCTACATTGCGAAGGGATGGCGTTTTGAAGGTACCGTAATCCTCCGGGTTACCAGTCACTTCGCCTCGTCCGGCATCCGGAAAGTCATGGATGGTAGCTGCAGCGGTGAGGCCGTTGTTGCGGTATTTACCATCACCAAAGAGTTTATTACCCTCATTGTGACAGTGGATACAGTCGGCATCGGTTAACGAGTTGAATAGCATGTATCCGTTGAGTTCGTCATCCTCCAGAAATACACCGTGATAGAGAGAGCTATCAAACTTGGAATTAAATGAAGTCAAGGCGCGCAGATATTGGGCAATAGCTTTGGCTACGTAATCACCGGTAATGGTATCCGTACCAAACGCTTCCCAAAACAGATCAGGGTAAACCGGATCTTGCGACAGCTCCCACAGCAGGTGGGGAAGACTCTCTTTCATTTCCGTATGATCTTCGATGGGTAGCAATGCCAACATTTCCAGGCCCACAGCTCGACCATCCCAGAAAAACTCTTTTTGGAATGCCAGGTTAAACAAGGGCATGGCATTTCTTCGGCTTTTGGTTCCATCAATACCAAAGCTAAACCGCCTACTGTCGGAGGTGCCATCTTCCAACTTGTGACAAGTGGCACAAGCCATCGTATTGTCTCCGGATAAGAGGGGATCAAAAAACAGTCGCTGCCCCAGGTTGACTCCTTCCTCCGTCATAGGGTTATCCGCTGGAATGTAGGTGGGCGGTGCATTGTCTGGTATGTCCAATTCAAAAGGAGTAGTAGTATGCTCTACCGGACCGTTGTCGTCAATAGGTAAAGTTTTATCCCGGGTACAGGCTAAGCTAATCAATAACAGACTGATTAGGCTGGCAGCCACTGCTTTGTAGTTAAAAGACACCATAACATAAATATAAAACCTTGAGGCAGAGATAGGTTCACCACCGTGTCACAATTGCGCCTTTTTTTATACGTGAATGGTAAAGTCGTCTCGATCGTGCAGAAAAGGAAGGCTCTCCCGAATGCGGGTGAGGTCTTTGTAGCGGAGGGTTACCGTTTCTGCCGTTTCCTTATCGCCCAGGGCGGCCAGCGGCTGCCCTAGTGGATCGAGTACAACACTGTCGCCCTGGTGGGGAAAGCCGTTCCCGTCTTCTCCCACGCGATTGAGACCGATGACAAAACACTGGTTTTCAATGGCTCGTGCTCGCAGTAGTGTCTGCCAGGCATAGGCCCTTTTCTGTGGCCAATTGGCCACATTGAGGTATATGTCGTAGCGGTCGGTATTGCGCGCCCATACCGGGAAGCGCAGATCATAACAGATCTGTGGGAAAATGCGCCATTCTTTCCATGTGAAGATGGGTTGTGCAGTACCGGCCGAATAGTGTTGCTCTTCACCGGCCAGGCTAAAAAGATGGCGCTTGTTGTAGTATTCATAGCGGCCATCCACATCCACCCACAGCAGGCGATTGTAGTAGTGCCCCTCCTCCTCCACGATCAGGCTACCGGTTACTATGGCTTCCTTTTCACGGGCCATCTCTTGCATCCAGGTCAGGGTGGGCCCTTCCATAGGCTCCGCCAGCGGTTGGGCGCGCATAGTGAAGCCGGTGGTAAACATTTCCGGCAATACAATGATGTCGGTGAAAGCGGTGAGGTGCAGGATACGCTCCGCAAAGGCATCCCGGTTGGCTACCGGATTTTCCCACACCAGCGGGGCTTGTATGAGCGTGACCTTACATTCCATTACAACGACCGAAGTTTTTTCGCAGCAGCCTCCAAGGTAGCGTCATCTTTGGCAAAACAAAAACGTACCACTTGATGATCGACCGGCTGCTGATAGAAAACAGACACCGGAATGGTGGCTACTCCATGTTTTTTGGTCAACCACTCGGCAAATTCAGTATCCGGCTTGTCGCTGATGGCGGCATATCGCGCCAACTGAAAGTAGGTGCCACTGGTAGGCAATAGCTCAAATGGGGTGTCGGCCATGGCTTCGCCAAAGAGATCTCGCTTGGCCTGATAAAAGGCCGGTAAGCCTTCATACGCCTCTTTTTCCGCTAAAAAATCAGCAAAAGCATGTTGGAAGGGCGTAGGTGAGGCAAAGGTCAGGTATTGATGCACTTTGCGAAACTCCTTCGTCAGTGCCGGTGGAGCGATGCAATAGCCCAGCTTCCAACCGGTGACGTGGTAGGTTTTTCCGAAAGAAAAGACCGCCATACTTCGTTGATAGAGGTCCGGGTACCTCAGCACGCTGTGGTGCTGTGCCTCGTCAAATACGATGTGTTCGTACACTTCATCACTGAGCACTATCACATCAGTGTCTTTGGTCAGCTTCTGCAGGGTCTCCAGGTCCTCTTGCTGCAAAATGGCTCCGGTAGGATTGTGTGGCGTATTGAGGATAATCATGCGGGTGCGCAGATTCATCCGGTTCTTTACCATGGCCCAGTCTACTGAATAGTCGGGATGCTGCAAGGGTATTGGTATGGGAATGCCACCATTCAGCTTGATGGCCGGGATGTAGGAATCATAAGCCGGTTCCAATACGATCACCTCATCGCCCTCCTTAACCAGCGCTGCAATAGCCGCATATAAGGCCTCCGTGCCCCCACTGGTGACGGTGATCTCTGTTTCCGGGTTGATGCTACCCTGGTAGAGCCGGTTGGCCTTTTCGGCAATGGCTTCCCGTAGCCGGAGCAATCCCGGCATGGGCGCATATTGATTGTGCCCCACCTGCATGTGGTGGGTCACCGCATCGATCAGTCGGGGGTCGCCAGAAAAATCGGGAAAGCCCTGCGACAAGTTGATGGCACCATGCTCTTGCGCCATGCGCGACATGATGGTGAAAATAGTGGTACCTACATTGGGGAGTTTCGTTTGTATCTGCGGAAGGGTGATGTCACTCATAACGCTGCGTTTTAGGCATCAGAGATAGCGCTCCCCCTTCTTACGCTTTACTTCAGCCACCAGTTGTTTCAGTTCCTGTTCTTTATCCTTCTTGAAAATTAGTAAAACATCATCGGTATCTACAACGACATAGTTCTTTAATCCTTGCACCACCAGCAATTTGTCGGGTCGAGAATGGATGAGGCAGTCGGTTGCATCATGGACGATGACTTCATCGCCACTAACGGCATTGCCCAGGTAGTCGCGATCCAGGTTGGCATACAGCGAGGCCCAGGTGCCAAGATCGGACCAGCCGAAAGTAGCGGGAATGACGAATACATTTTCAGCTTTTTCCATCACCCCATAGTCGATAGAGATATTGGAACACATGCTGAAGGCTTTTTGGATAAAAGCGATCTCCTGCTCGGTATTGTAGTAAGGGCGCCCTTCTTCAAATATTTCGTAGATATCGGTCAGGTGCTGGGAAAAGGCTTTTAAGATGGACTGTACATTCCAAATGAATATACCGGCATTCCAAAGGAAGTCACCACTCTTGATAAAGGTTTTGGCCAGTTCCAGGTTGGGTTTTTCGGTAAAGGTCTTCACCTTGTACACACCGCTGTGCTCCTGCTCTTCATGGTATTGAATATAGCCATAGCCTGTATCGGGCCGGGTGGGCTTGATGCCCAGTGTTACCAGCGCCTCGTGTTGACTGGTAAAGCTGAGGGCATTGTGGATGTATTCCAGGAATGCGTTTTCGTCCATCACTAAGTGGTCACTTGGGGCAATTACCG
>CAJXXO010000235.1 GCA_913062655.1 uncultured Bacteroidota bacterium
TTGAGATTTCCAGCTTCACAACTTTTCCTTTTTCCATTTTTCCATCACCTCGGGGGTCCAGAAGTGGCCAAACTCTGCCACTGAGGCCCAGGTGGCGATCTTTTTCACCCGGGCATCTTCGGCCGCTTTGAGGATGGTGAGTCCGCCACCCCGACTGTGACCGATCAGATAAAGCTGGTCGGTATCTTTTTCGGATTTTGGCATCGCATCTGTCTCTACCACCCAATCGATGACAGCCCCAAGATCGTCCAACTCGATGGAGAAGGTATTTCGCCCAAACGCTTCCAGGTCGACAAAGTCATTGGGCTGCTCCGGGGTGGTGCCATTGTGGCTCAGGTTGTATTTGATAAACACAAAACCCGCCTCCGCAAAAGCATCGGCTAATACATCGAAATGGCCCCAATCCTTGAAGCCTTTGAACCCATGGGTGAAGATGACCACGGGCTTGTTTTTACTGTCTGCCTCGTAGCGGAAATCGAGTAAAATGGGCTTGCCGTGCGGCCCTTCGAGCGTAATTTCTTGTCGATGTGCCATAACTAATTGTGCATTTGGCTGTTTACACAAATAAAGGTAGCGAATACTGCGCACCGCTCAATTTTACTGTATTTTCGTGGCACCGCTATGGCCAACATTGTCGACCAAATCAAGGCACCAGTAGCCGACCATCTGACCATCTTCGAGGATCGATTTCGTGATGCCATGCGAAGTCATGTGCCGTTGTTGGACCGTATCACCCATTACATCGTGAAGCGCAAGGGCAAGCGGGTGCGTCCGATGTTTGTCTTTTTATCGGCAGAACTGGTAGAAGGCGTGACCGATGCAACGTACCGTGGAGCCAGTTTGATCGAACTGCTGCATACGGCTACCCTGGTACACGATGACGTGGTGGACGATGCCTTTGAAAGACGGGGCTTCTTCTCGATCAATGCCCTTTGGAAAAATAAGATTGCCGTGCTGGTGGGGGATTATCTCTTGTCGCGCGGCTTGTTGCTCTCCCTGAATAACCACGATTACGACATGCTGCAAGTAGTATCAGATGCGGTGCAGCAAATGAGTGAAGGGGAGCTGCTGCAGATAGAGAAAGCCCGCAAACTCGACATCGAAGAGTCGGTGTACTACGATATCATTCGCCAGAAGACCGCTTCTCTGATCGCCTCTGCCTGTGGTGTGGGCGCACTCTCTGCCGGAGCCGACAAGGAGGAGACGAAGCGCATGCAGCTCTTTGGTGAAAAGGTGGGCATGGCCTTTCAGATCAAGGATGATTTGTTTGACTACGGTGATGCCGAGGTCGGCAAACCGACCCGCATTGATATCAAAGAGAAGAAGATGACGCTGCCCCTTATCTATGCGCTGAATCAAGCCGATAAGAAAACGAAAAAGTGGCTCATCAATACGGTGAAGAACCACAACAAGAACAAGAAGCGCGTCAACCAATTGGTCGATCACGTCAAAGAAGTCGGTGGGCTCGCCTATGCCAGCGAAGTGATGTACCAATACCGTGATGAGGCGCTGGCGCTTCTAAATGCCTATCCGAAAAGCCCTTCCCGGGACAGTCTTGAGCAGTTGATTAATTATACGGTGGAACGGGAGTACTGATTAGTTCAGTGTTCAAAGTTTAAAGATCAAAGTTCAAAGTTTAAAGTTGCCCAACCTTTAAGTGTCCGCAGGTCCTTAAAGTGTTGGGAGTTGAGAGCATAGGCCAAGAAAGACTACTTCTTTCCTTTGTTTTGGTCTTTTTGCTTTACCGTGATGGAAGTGCCTTTTTGCAGCGTACGCTGAACGGTCGTGTAAGGTCCGGTGATGATGGCATCGCCATCGGACAGGCCTTCCAGCACCTCAATGTATTGGTCGTCCTGAATGCCGGTCTTCACCGGTACTGCCTTGGCCTTGTCTTCCTCGCCCGGTACAAAGACGATCTCGATCAGGTCGTCTTCTTTATTGTCGGCCAAAGTTGAGTCATTCAGTTGCTCGGGGGTGCGGGTAGTCACCGCTTCGATCGGAATGCTGAGCACATCGGTCTTCGTGGTGGTGATGATATCCACCGCAGCGGACATGCCCGGTAAAAACGGAAACTTTCCCGCTTTCCGGTCGATCAGGTCTTCGTAGGAAGATTCCAACACCTGGATTTTCACGGTAAAGTTGGTGGCCTGATCGGATGACAACTGCATCGCATTATCTGCACTGGAAGAGATCTGCGTTACCAGTCCTTTGAAGGTACGATCGTCATACGCCTCTACCTCTATCAGGGCGGTATCGCCAATGTTGATGCGCAAGATGTCGTTTTCACTCACCTCTACTTGTGCTTCCATCACATCGAGATTAGAAACGCGCATCATCTCGGTGGCAGCAAAGGTGGAGATGCCCCCTACCACTTTTCCTTCCTCCACATCGAGGGAGGTCACAATACCATCCATCGGGGCATACACCGTTGTCCGAATCAGGTTGTTCTTCGTCTCTTGCAGGGTGGCTTCCGCGCTTTGCACGTTGAATTGTGCAGCATTTACACTTTCGTTGGCGGCCTCCAGTTCTGCTTTCGCTACGTTGTAGTTGGCCTGCGCGGCATCAAATTCTGCTTGTGAGATCACCTTATCAGCGATCAACTGTTTGGACCGGTTAAAGTCCAGTTTGGTGCGTTCCAACTGTGCTTTGGCCTGTGCGGCACGAGCCCGGGCATTCCCCAGGTTGGCTTTGGCCGTTAGTACAGCCGCTTCCGCCCGTTTCAGTGCATCTTCAAATACGTCAGGGTTGATCTTGACCAGTTGATCATCTTTGCGCACACTATCGCCCTCTTGCACATACAGTTCGATGATTTCCCCGGCAATCTCCGGAATGATTACCACCTCATCTTCCGGGTAGATCTTTCCGCTGGCCGACACCATTTCTACAATGGTGCGGGGTTGGGCTGTATCGGTTTCCACTTCAAATCCACTATTGCCGCGCTTGAAGACGATCGCTATAATAAGCAGTACCACCACAGCGGCCACTAGGATCCATATGATTCGGTTATTTCGCTTCTTTGCCATTAGTTGATCGATTTACCGATGTTGTAGTCCAACACCTTCAGCGATAAGAGATACTGGTATTTGGCTTGCAGCAGGTTGGCCTGTGCAATGTTGAGGTTGTTCTGTGCGATATTGAAATCAAACGGTGTTACCACACCTTGTTCGTAGCGCTTTTGTGTGTATTCAAATGCCAATTGGGTGGCGTCCAGGTTGTTTTGGGCGGCTGCATAGCGCTTGGCATTGGCCTCTGCATTGCGGTAAGCGGTGTAGATGTTTTGGCGCAACTGGTTCATGCGCTCCTGCCGCTGTAGCTCGGCCGCTTGCACGTTGATTACCGATTGATCTACCGAATTTTTGACTTGGTTGCGGTTGAAAATGGGAATTTGCAATGAGAGTCCAACCTGCCGGTTGAAGTTGTCTTGCCACTGATCCACAAAGGGATAGGGGTTCTCCTCAAAATCGAAACTCGGTGCGACTACACTTTCGCCCGTACCGGCTACAAAGGCCACGGTATCCACGCCCGACATTACCGTTTCCAGGTTTTTACGCGCACTTGAGCTGGTGGTACCCACACCTCCTGAAAGGGTAAGGCTGGGATAGTAGTTACTTCGCGCTACATCCACGCCCAACTCAGCCGCTTTTAGCTGGTATTCTGCCTGTTGAATGCTGGGATGTGTGCTCAAAGCCTGCTGGTACAGGGCCTCCGGACTTTCGTACGCTGCGATGGCTGTTTCATCAATCTCTTCAGCCAAGGGTTGAATGTCGAACTCAGGATTGGGTTCCAGCAACATAGAGAGCTGCAGGGTCAGCAATGCCAGGTCAACCTGATTAGCGGCATCCACCTGTTGGAATTCAGCTTGCGCCAATTGGGCTTTGGCTTCCAGCAGATTGCCCTCCGGCAAGTTTCCCGCTCTCACTTGCTTTTCAGCAATTTCAACCTGGTTTTGGTTAATGGTTAATTGTTCTTCCGCCACCTGCAAACTCTCTTTGGCCAGTAAGACATTGAGGTAAGCCTGTACGATAGATAGCGCTACGTTGAGCTCGGCATTGTCCTGGGCCTGCTCACTCGCATTCAGGTTGGCCTTCGTTTGTTTGATGGTGTTATTGATGCGGCCGGCATTGAACAGCGGAACCGAACTATTGAGGTTTACACTGGTCGCATTGGTGTTCTCAGTGATAAAGTCGTTGGTGGTAGGATCCACAAAACGACCCCAGTTCAAAAAGAAGCCGGTACTCG
This sequence comes from uncultured Bacteroidota bacterium, assembly GCA_913062655.1. GTDB lineage: Bacteria > Bacteroidota > Bacteroidia > Chitinophagales > S012-47 > CAJXXO01. Next base: position 4,240 of record CAJXXO010000235.1, read on the forward strand.
CATTCAGGTTCGGCAGCCGGCCAAACTGATCGGTTTTTAGCTGTGCCGCATTGCTTTGGATATTCAATTCTGCCTGCTGAATGGTAATATTGTTGTCGATAGCATATTGAATGCAATCTTCCAATGACCACGGACCATCTTGTGCAAGCAATGTAGGTGCCAGGGCCAGGGAAAAGATGAGCACAAGTAATCGCATCATGGATTTTTTTGACTTCTTCAAAGTTAGAAGAATTCGGCCCCCCTACCGGGTTGAAATAGTAGGTCTTATGCTAATTTAACATTTAGAGAATGGAAATAATGCAAAGGGACAATAGAATACAACCCTACGATGATGACTTTTTTATGAATGCGGCCTTGGCGCAGGCGAAGCTGGCGTATGAAAAAGGGGAGGTGCCCATCGGGGCGGTGGTGGTGAGCGGGAAACGCATCATCGGGCGGGGCCACAACCAGACCGAGCGCCTGCAGGACCCCAGCGCTCATGCCGAGCTGATCG